>JAGREQ010000017.1 GCA_020446465.1 Novosphingobium sp.
GATGGCGGATCGACTGGAAACGTGGTGGTGGTTTGGGTAATCGACACGCAACCGACTTGACAGCGCGGGTCTGATCGCCCAATCGGGCTGACCAAATGGTCTAATGAATTGTTTTCCCGTATTCGGGATTTGCGCGTGCCGGATTGGCTGTATAGTCCGGTTCCTGAAGGTTTGTATGTAAGGGGATGATACCGTGGAAGAAACTCCGGTCCTGATTGCGGGCGGCGGCCCGGTCGGCATGACGATGGCGCTTAACCTTGCCCGTTACAATGTTCCGTGCATCCTTGTTGAGCGTAATCCGGAAACGACGCGCCATCCCAAGATGGACCTGACGAATGGTCGCAGCATGGAACTGTTCCACAGGTTGGGTATTACCGAACAACTGCGTGATGCAGGCGTGCCACGCGAAAACGATTTCGACATCCTCTGGATAACGAACATGGTCGGGCATGACCTGCACCGTTTCCATTATCCGTCTGCCAACGAAAAAGAGCGGATTGCGCGTGAAAAGAACGATGGCTCCTACGCTGCGCAGGCGCCCTTGCGTGTCAGCCAGGTGCAGATTGAGCCGGTTCTCAAGCGCGCCATTGATGCCAACCCGCTGATCGACGTGCGTTTCAATCATCGCTTTGAAGGGTTTGTCGATAACGGCCCGGATGGCGTGATTGCGGAAATCGTCAATTCGGACACCGAAGAAAGCACGACGATAAAGTGCCGGTTCCTCGCCGGGTGTGACGGTGGTGGAAGCCGCGTGCGCCGCCGGCTTGGCATTGACCTTGAAGGTCAGGAAAACGTGGCTGGCGCTTACATGGTTCACTATCGCACTGACGACATAAACCTCATGCAGCGCTGGGGGCCGATCTATCATCTGCAGAACGGTGGCGGCACGATTATCGCCCAGAACGACCGTGATGTTTATACGCTGCAGGCATGGCTGTTGCCGGGCATGAACCCGGACGAGATGACGCCCGAAGGTGTGCTTGAAGGGTGGGTTGGCACGCATTTCGATTATGAGATATTGCAGGCGAACCCGTGGTTCGCACACTTCGTGGTGGCGCAGCGTTATCGCGAAAAGAGCACGCTTCTGGCTGGCGATGCCGCGCACCAGTTCATTCCAACCGGCGGTTACGGCATGAATTCCGGCATTGCCGATGCTGCGGGCCTGTCATGGGCGCTGGCGGCACAGATCCACGGCTGGGGCGGTGATGGGCTGCTTGACGCCTATGATGCAGAGCGTCGCAACACCGCATGGTGGCACTTGCGCGCGGCAGAACGTCACATGGGTGTGCGTATCAAGATCAGCGAACTTTACGCAGAAGCAGGCGACCTGCTGGAAGAAGGACCGGAAGGCGATGCGCGCCGGGCTGATCTTGCCCGCAAGATTGTCGACCTCGGCAATGCCGAGAACGAAAGCTGGGGCATCGAATTTGGTTATCGCTACGATGCGTCGAATGCGATTGCGCATGAAGCCAACCCGCCAGAAATTGACCCGCTGACTTATCACCCCGGCACCTGGCCGGGTGTGCGTTTGCCGCATGTCTTCCTGGAAGATGGCGCTGCGCTCTATGACAAGCTGGGCCTCTTCTTCACGCTTGTCGCGCTGGACGATACGGACACTTCCGCCATCGAAGCGGCGGCCGGTGAACTTGGCGTGCCGATGGAAGTTCTGCGTCTTGACCGGCCCGACTTGCGCGGCATTTACGAACGCAACCTGATCCTTGTCCGGCCTGACCAGCACGTTGCCTGGCGCGGCGATTCTGCGCCCGACGACAGCAAGGCATTGCTGCAGATGGTGACGGGGAACGCCTGATCCGGCAAACTGGCGCCCGCTCTCGCCGTTCCATGTGAACTAAAGAGCGGGCCTGTCAGGCCTCAGTCGACGAAGATCAGTTCATAAAGGAAGGCGATATTGCGGAGAATTTCCGTCTCCGCGAATACGTCCCTGCCGGTCAGTTCCTTGTATTCCGTAGAGATCGTGAAGGGCGTGCCGCAAGTGCTGATGATCATGTAATAGAGCCGGGCCGGGTCGCATTGGCGAACGGTTCCATCCTGTTGCGCTTGCCGGATTACTGTCGTTATCGCCTCGAAATGCTTGCGTAGATAGTTTTCGATTACCCAGTTGAGCCGTGACGTGCCCTGGTTGCTTTCCATTGTCAGGATGCGGTGAATTTCCGGACGTCGGGCCGACATCCTGATAAACCGTTCGACAAAGGTGCGCACGGCAGCGGCGGCGGATTCCTTGCGCGCCTCTGCAATGTGTTTCATCATTTCGTCTTCGTAGGCGCTCAGGAACTCGTCCATCGTCGCCAGCCACAGCTTTTCCTTCGACTTGAAATGGTAAAGAATCAGCGTGTGGGTGACGTTGGCGCGTTCGGCAACGGCGCGTGTGGACGTGCCTTCGAAGCCGAAAGCGCCAAAACATTCAAGCGCGGCAGCGATAATACGCTTGCGGACGTCCTTGCCGCGCTTGTTGTTGGCCTGCTTGCCACTTCTTCCCGCTTTTGCCGTAGGCTTGACCGGGCGCAGTTCCTTCTCGCCAAGGCGCACGGCATCGCGCCCGCCGCGCCGCGTGCCTTTTGCCCCATCTTTCGAGGTTGTTGAGTTTGCCGGTGCGCTTCCCATCACGCCCGCCCTACGCATTGATGCATACAGATCCCCTTACGCCAGATGCGTGTCTAACGACATTTCGCAGCCAGCGCAAAACCGGACGGGAAACTGTCCGCAATCCTGACCCTAACCTGCGACAGTGTTTTCTATGGCGCCAATCTTGTCGATTTCGCAGCGTACCACGTCGCCCGCCTTCAGGAATTGTGGCGGGTCCATCGCGATGCCCACGCCTTCGGGTGTGCCGGTCAGCAAGATGTCGCCGGGTTCGAGTGTGAAGGCGGTCGAAAGATATTCGATCTGTTCATCAATCGGGTAGATGAGGTCGGACGTGTTGCTGTCCTGCCGCTTTTCCCCGTTGACGAAGCAGCGCAGACCCAGGCTGTGCGGATCGATCACTTCATCCGCCGTTACGATCCACGGGCCGATGGGGCCATGTGTGTCGAAAGATTTGCCCATCGTCATGGTGGGGGAGTGCATTTGCCAGTCGCGCGCCGACACATCGTTACCCACGATATACCCGAACACATGGTCGAGCGCATGTTTACGCGAAACGCCTTTCGCAGCTTTGCCGATGACTGCGCCAAGTTCGACCTCGTAATCGAGCTTTTCGGTCACGCCCGGTTCGATGGCATCGTATGGCCCCGAAACGCACGATGTCTGCTTGTTGAACCAGAGCTGGTTGTCAGGCACGTTGATGCCCAGTTTGCGGGCTTCGTCTGCGTGGCGGCGATAATTCATGCCGATGCATAACATCTTACCGGGGCGCAACGGGGCGAGCAGCCTGACCGATGAAAGATCGTCCCCTTCGTCGGTATTGGCGGCGCGCTGTTCGATATCCTGGAGGACGGAGGGGCCGCCATTGATAAGGTCGATCATGTCATCAATCGCGACGCCCAGCGTTTTGAGCGACACGATCCTGTGACCCTTGATAATGCCAATCTGGGGTGCTGCATCTTTGATATATCGAGCGATTTTCATGTGTGTCCTCTCTGCAACTATCCGGTAAAATGTTCGCCAGAAGGCGCCACCGCGGGTTGACCAAATGGTTAGACCCGACCTACCCGGAATGCAACTGGCTCGTTGATCCCGTTGTTGCCATCCCTCTGGTCATATGACGAATGACTAATGAAGAGGCCAACATATTCCAACCTTTTCAGCCGGTTTGGTTCAGTTAGGAGAGTTCCCAAATGCAAAAGATGTTTTCTGGCTCCGTTACGGGCGCCATGACAGCGCTTGCGGTCGTTCTGGCCGGGCAGTTTGCTGTTTCGACGCAGGCACTCGCGCAAGACGCCAGTGGGGCAGCGTCCAGCGACGGCGGATTCCAGGGCGGTGAGATCGTCGTGACTGCGACGAAGCGCGAACAGAGCCTGTCCGACGTTGGCCTGACCATCAGCGCCTTCAGCGGCGATCAGCTGGAAAAGCAGGGCGTCAACGATATTGCGGATCTCGCAAATATCACGCCGGGTCTTACTTTTGCGCCGACACCGAACGCAACGCCGGTCTATACGATCCGTGGCGTCGGCTTTTTCGAGGCATCGCTGGCGGCTTATCCCAGCGTGAGCCTCTATCTTGACCAGGTGCCGCTCTCGCTGCCGGCGATGACGTCGCTGACAGCTTTCGATCTGGAGCGTGTCGAAGTGCTCAAGGGGCCGCAAGGCACCCTGTTTGGCAACAACGCGACATCGGGTGCAATCAACTTCGTTGCAGCAAAGCCGACTGACGTGTTCCATGCCGGTGTCGATCTTGGCTATGCGCGGTTCAACACCATTTCAGGCTCTGCCTTTGTCAGCGGCCCGATCACGGATACGCTGAAGGGGCGTGTTGCAGTCAACTTCTCCAACGGAGACGAATGGCAATACAGCAACAGCCGCCGGGCCGGTGGCGTCGATGCTGACCTGCTGGCAATTGGTGTCCCTGCATCGGCAAGTAGCAAAGCTGACAAGATCGGGAAGAAGGACGAAATCGCCGGTCGCCTGATTCTTGACTGGGAGCCGACGGATAGCCTGCGGTTCAGCTTCAACCTTAATGGCTGGCGCAACCAGAGCGATCCGCAATCGCCGCAATATGTAGAAGCGCGCCCGCAAAACCCCATTGGCTCCGCTGGTCTTGGTGGCGTAGTGGGGGCCGATCTGCCTATTTTCAATTATCCCGCAGCGCTCGGCAATGCGCGGGTAACAGACTGGAATCCGGAACGCCGTCCTTATGCGAATGACAAGTTCTGGCAGACATCGCTACGTGCTGACTATGACGTTACGGACGATCTGACGCTGACTTCGATTACGGGCTACAGCAAACTCAAGACCGAGAAAACAGCAGAAAGCGACGGCACACCTTTCGATACGCTGGAACTTGATCCGATCACGGGTGATCTTGAATCCGTTACGACGGAACTGCGTCTGGCAAACTCCGGTGCCAATCGCCTGCGTTTCCAGTTGGGCGCAAATTATGAGCATACGACTGTGAAAGAGCGTGAAGAGCTTTTCATTTCCGGGACGAGTTCGTTTGCGCTCAATGGTTTTGGTGGGAACAATTACGGTTCCGACCAGACAATGAACAACTATGCCGCGTTCGGGAACATCGAATTTGATGTTACGGATACGGTGACGATCAAGGGCGGTATTCGCCAGACGAAGGCGAAGCGTAGCAATCTGACTTATTCACCCTGGGAAAACCCGGGGCAGTTTGTGGCAGGCGGTCTTTTGACGGACAGCCCGTGTCCCCTGACCGGGTTCTTCAACACTGTTTACGGTGTGATCTATGGCGCAGGCACAGTTCCAACGATCGCCTGTGGTGACGGGATCGCCATCGACAACCGGACCAACGCAGACGGGTCGCCGGTCAATCCTGCAACCTACCTCACCACGGCACCGTTCACGGGCAAGCTGAATGAAGACAGCACGTCGTGGAGCGCTGGTATCGACTTCAAGCCGATCGACGATTTGCTGCTTTATGCAAACGTGTCGCGCGGCTTCAAGGCGGGCAGTTTCGCAACGCTGGCTGGTGCGATTTACGACGCCTATGCACCTGTGACGCAGGAAAAGCTGACGGACTACGAAGCTGGTTTCAAGTGGCAGTTTGCTGACCGTCGCATGTCCCTGACGGGCGCGGCGTTCTATTATGACTATCGCGACAAGCAGCTGCGGTCCAAGTTTGTCGATCCGATCTTCAACGCACTCGACAAGCTCGTCAACGTGCCGAAGTCTCGCGTTTATGGTGCCGAAATGTCGCTTAGCGGCAGCCCGGTAGATGGCCTGACTGTTGGTGCTTCGTTCACGTATCTCGACGCCAAGGTCAGCCGGTATGATGGTGTGGTCGGTTCCGTTCAGGATCCCGTTAGCACGCTTTGGTCGCCGGTTATTGCCTCTTTCAAGGGTGCCGATCTGCCGTTCGCGCCTGAATGGCAATACTCGGTGCGGGCTGATTACGAGTTTCCGCTCAGCGACACGTTCAACGGCTTCTTCGGGGCCGGTGTGCATGGGCAGAGCAGCTCTATCGGCACGCTCACGGTCGATCCGGTTGATCAGGAAGCCTAGAAGATCAATGCCCGTGCGCTGGTCGATGGCAACATCGGCGTGGCAACGGCAGATGGCCGTTGGCGGGTTCAGGTCTGGGGCAAGAACATTTTCAACAAGCTCTACTGGACGCAAACCAATCTGGCCTACGACAATATCGTTCGTTACACTGGCCGTCCGGCGGAATATGGGTTGAAAGTGTCCTACCGCTACTGATCAGGCAATAAACTGTGGCGCCCTGTCGATCCGGAGCCGGACGGCGGGGCGTCAGACAATGGAGAGGTTTGCCCATGACGGTTAAAATGTATGGTCTTATTCCGCCCAAACCGGGCATGGACCGTGACGAATTCCATGATTACTATCGCCATCCGCACGGGACCATGGGCCAGAACATGACCACCATGCGCGGATATGTGCAGAACCACCGGATCGACACAAACCGTCTTCCCGAAATGTGGAACGGCTTTGAAGCTGTCGCCGAAATCTGGCTGGACAATGTTGCCGACGCCTTGTCCTTCCGGGATGAGCCGGTTCTCGTCAAATACCTGATCGAAGATGAGCCAAAGTTTGTCGACATGGACAATCTGGCGTTCTTCGCCGGGGAGAGCGAGGTTCTGACATCGGGTCCGGCCCAGAATGCAGGCTTGCATCCCGGAGATGAACTCTGGAATCCCAGAACGCGGCCTTTCACTGTCAAGCTGCTGCACTTCATCAATACCGATGGCAACGCCGACTGGTCACGCGACGATGATGCTGATCTGGGCAAACGTCTGGGGGCGTTTCGCCACACCCGCGCCTTGCCGCTGGAGGCCATGCACGGGGACAACCCTTCTTTCCTTGGGTTGCAGGAGTTCTGGTGGCCGACGCGCACCGATTTTCACCGTGCGGTTGATGCTGCGCCCGACGCATTGCAAGAACTGCTTGACCGGGCCGGTTCTTCGACGACATTTCTGGTTCAGGCCGAACGCTTTATCTAGGGAACGATGCGCGGGAAATGTGTCCGTGCAGTAACAGGAATTTGGGAGAACAGGAAAATGGCTTCAATTGCATCGACTGCGATGGACGCATTGGGGAAAGCGATTTCGGATCGCGATGCCGGCCAGATTGCGGATTTGTGGGCCGAGGATATCGTTGTCTGGCATGGCGCAACCGGCGTGGGGCAGAGCAAGCAGGAGAACGTCGGCCTTCTTGCAGGGGTTTTCGCAGTCACGTCAGAGCTGCAATATACCGATATTGTCCGCCACGAATTTGAAGGCGGCCTGGTGCAGCAGCACAAGTTGACCGGCAAGTTCGACGATGGTTCACCGACACCATCGCTTGCGGCCTGCCTTGTCGTGCTGGTCAACGATGAGGGCAAGTTCACCCGCATCGACGAGTATTTTGACGCGTCGCATTTCGCCGCTGTTTTCGAACGGCTGGAAGCACTTTCTGCCTCTGACGCCTGAGCGCACGCTGGCGACTATTCCCCGATCGCGCGCACGATGCTGTCGCGGCCCTTGGCCAGTCGTTGTGCGAGTATGGCTTGCGAGCCGGGGATGTTCAGCGCCAGCAGGTGCAGGGCATAGCCGTGGCGGATGTGGTCGCTGAAATCCTTGTCTGAAAGATCGTCATGGACCCAGTATTCCAGCACCCCGGTAAAAAGGTGCTGGGCCTGGCGGACCATGTCGATCTTTTGCACGGGAGGTTTTATCAGCCCGGCGTTATCCAGTGGCGCGTAAGCAAAACGCCAGTAATCGCTTGACCGCTTCATGAAATTGGGTCGATGCGTTGCATCGCGAACACCCAGCAGGAATCGGAACAGCGGCTTGTATAGCGCAGAGCGGCCCGTGAATACGTGTACGATATTGTCTACGGCTTCAAACAGGTATTCCAGCGGCTTTGTAACCGGGTCGATTTTCCCAGTCTGCATCATCGCCAGCGCGTCGATGTCGTCCAGCGACCGATCCAGCAAGGTATAGAGAACCTCTGCCTTCTGTCCGATCAGGTTATAGGTAGTAAAGGTGCTGATTCCGGCTCTTTCGGCAAGCTGCTTCATTGAAAAATCGGTCTCGCCCGTTTCCTCAATCAGCCTTTCGGCAGCATTAAGAATGGCTTGCCGCCGGCCTTCCTTAGCCATTTCGCGTTTGCTTGTCACTGTAGTTGCCGGGTTCCCCATAAGCTGTTCATCGTCGTGCGAAGGCGTGCTGTCAAATACGCACTTTCGAATCTAGCACTTGCACGGAGTCATAAAAATTAGTATTAGTGCTAAAATTATTTGGAGAGGTGCATCGAATCATGGCCACTAAAGTTGCAGATTTTGGGGATGTCGCGAACGCGAATCTGACACAGAGGGAAGGGCTGTCGACCGCGCCCGTGCCCATTGCCCCCTATCATTGCCGGACATTCTTCGAGCAGGAGACAAAGCAGATTTTTGAACGCGCCTGGCTTCTTGTCGGGCGTGAAGAAGAAATCCCGGAGCCGGGCAGCTTCGTTGTGAAGGACATCACGCCGACCAAGGTCAATGCACTGATTACCCGCACTGCCAATGGCAAGGTTCAGGCATTCCATAACACTTGTTCCCACCGTGGCAGCCAGGTTGTTTACGCGACTGAAGGCCGCCAGAGCCGTTTCACATGCCCTTATCACGCATGGACTTACAAGAACGACGGCGAATTGCTGACCGTTCCGGATGAATCGAACTTCTTTGATTTCGACAAGAAGAAATGCGGTCTGACAAAGATCCATACAGAAGTATGGGAAGGCTGGGTCTTCATTAACCTGCAGCCTGAACCGGAAGTCACGCTCAAGGAATATCTTGGCGATTTTGCTCCCTATTTCGAAGGTTTCGAATATCTCGGTGCCAACTCTCCCGTGGTGTTCGAAATCGAACTGGACGCAAACTGGAAGGTGGCGTCCGATGCTTTCATCGAAACCTATCATATTTCCGCGATACACCCTGGAACACTGAAGGACGGCTTTACGTCGACTCATAATCCTTACGGGCGTTTGCTGGATGCCAAGGTGTTCGGTTCGCACCGCACCGTTTCAATGTACGGCAACCCCAATTATCAGACCGATCCGAAACATCGGGTAGAGGCGTTTGCGGCAAGCCTTGGCGAAACCGGCAACGTGATTTCGGCGGCGACCAAGGCTGAAACGGCAAAGTATCTCAGCCACCGGGCAGTCAATCCGGGTAAAGTGCCGCCATGGTCGATGGATGTGAACCATGTCTTCCCGCACGTGCAGATCGATTCCGGGCCGGGCGGGTTCTGGACGCACTGGTTCTGGCCTTTGTCGGAAAACCGCACGCGCTACGAAGGTCGTTTCTACATGGCTGAAACCAAAAGTTTTGCCGCACGGATGATTCAGGAGCTCTATGTGTCCCGTGTGGTCACAGCCATCTGTGAAGATATCACGAGTATGCAGAGAACGCAGAAGGGTCTGGAATCCGGTGGCAAGAGCCACATGATGTTGCAAGATAGCGAGATCGGCATTCGTCATCATGTGGATCAGTGCATCAAATGGGTCGAAGCCGATACTGTGAAGGAGGCGCTGTCATGACTGTTCTGGATCGCCGCCTTCCCGAAGGTTTTGAAGAGCTTGAGCGGTTTGTTGACCGCTGGGCAGGAGAGTCCGTCGAAGCGCGAGTTGCCGCGCGTGAGGAATCCGCGATGGATGACATCAGGGAATTCTACGATGCCATGCTGGCACGGGCGAATGACGCTGCCGCACTGATCGAAAGCCATAACTTGCACGATTTGCCAGATCCCGTTGCCAACTTGTGCAAGATGTTGCTGGGGCTGGCCCATGCCGCTTCGGCTGTGGAGTTCATTGGCGCTCCGCGTGTCAGGATGGCGCCTTATCCAACTGGCGTTCGGGTGTTGCGCGGACCGCAACCGTTCGGATAAATAAAAACAACCATATATTCAAAAATGTGCATCGTGACGGCACGATGCTTTCCGGGAGAGTTATTGAATGTCTCGACTTGCAGGTAAGGTTGCGCTCGTCACGGGCGGAGCTGGTGGACTGGGCAGGGCTTCCGCATTGCGGATGGCCCGTGATGGCGCTGTCGTCGGCATCGCCGATATCAACATGGATGGCGCCAATGCGGTCGTGGAAGCGATCAAGGCCGACGGCGGCAAGGCAATAGCGGTTTCGTGCGATATTCTGTCCGAAGCAGATATCGAGGCCGCAGTTGCCAAAACTGCCGAGGCATTCGGTTCGCTCGATGTCATGTTCAACAATGCGGCTGCACTGCCTCTGGATCTGTTGAAGTCTGACCAGACTATCCTCACCATTTCGACCGAGGGCTGGGACCAGATGATGGCCGGTGTTCTGCGCCCGGTCATGCTGGGGTGTCGTTACGCAGTGTTGCAGATGCAAAAGCAGCCTGGTGGCGGCAGCATCATCAATACCAGTTCCATGTATGGCGTTTCGCCTTTCAACCTCCAGCCGGGCTACGGGACGGCAAAGGCAGGGGTGACGATGCTGACGCAATATGTGGCCACCGCTTTTGGTGACGATGGCATCCGCTGCAATGCGATTGCGCCGTCCATGATCCGCACGGACCTGCTTGAAAGCCTGATCCCTGAAGAACTGGTCGACATAAATGCCGGCAATACGTTGACCGGCAAGCTCGGCACGCCAGAGGATATTGCCAATATCGTTGCATTTCTCGCTTCGGATGATTCGTCATACCTGACGGGGCAGCTCATCCGCGCAGACGGAGGGACGACCGCCCACCTGCCGACTTATAGCGAGACAAAGGTTTTTCTCGCCAAGCAGAACCCCACCGCCTAGCCTGGAAACAGATGGGTTGCGGCACATGGTTTTTTGGCGCAACCCATAGCAGCAGGTTTTGGCGGGAGAGCAGGCTTGATCACACTTTACTATGTTTCCAGTCCCAACGTGCACAAGGTTTGCATCGCCCTTGAGGAAATGGGGCTTGCCTATGATCTCCAGCCGATTGATGTCAGCAAGAACGAGCACCGCGACCGCAGCAAGGTGGGCGGCGCGAAATATGGTCGTTTGCCGATTATCCGCGATGAAGATCCCGTAGGCGGCGGGGAGCCGGTCGTTACTTTCGAATCCGGCGCGATTCTCCAGTATCTTGCCGAAAAGACGGGTCAATTTCTGCCGCAGGGCGATGTCCGTGCGCGCCAGCAGGTATTGCAATGGCTGTTCTGGCAGATGGGTGGTATCGGCCCGATTGGCGGACAATTGTTTCATTTCCGCGCTTTTGCGCCGGTGATCGCACCGGATTTTGACAACAGTTATGCAAAGGCGCGTTATGAAAAAATGTGGTCAGCCTTGCTGGAACTGATGAATGAACAACTGGGCGAAACCGCTTATCTGGCTGGCGCGTATTCTATCGCGGACATGGCCTGTCACCCCTGGATTGATTACCTCCCGCCCGAAGCCGGGCTGGACGCATTCCCGAATGTTCAGCGCTGGCTCCACGATGTGTCTGCAAGACCGGCAGTCGTTGCTGCTTATGCCCGTGCCTTTGCTCTCGACACGGGGTATGCCCGCAATGAAAAAGGCGCGAGCCAGTTTCCGGCAGAGGGTATCTTCCAGCACGTCGTGGTGACCTGAATTTTCGCGCCCGCTACCATGCTGGCGCGCAGGCAGATCGCATAACAACATTTGAAGCGCCTGTTCGGCGCGTTCGAGAGGAGAGATTTCATGCTCAAGATGGTTGTTGAAGTTTACCGCAAGCCCGGCCTTTCGGTAGAAGAGTTTGAAGATTACTGGCTCAACAAACATGGGCCGCTGGTGCAGAAATACGGGCGCGCGATGGGCATGAAGCGTTATGTGCAGAGCCATAATGTGCCTTCCGAGGCCATTGCCGATTTTCGCAAAATGCGCGGCTGGCCCGATCCATGCGAAGCACTGGCGGAAGTCTGGTGGGAAAGCGAAGAGGCGATGCTGGCGGCGATGAACAGCCCTGAAGGTCAGGAAGCCTCCCGGATTCTGGCTGAAGACGAAGCCAAGTTTTGCGATATGACGCGCATCAGCGCTTTCCTGTCGAAAGAGCACGAGATCTACAACGATCTGTGATCGTGTCGGGCAGAAAGTTGCTCTTGTGTTTCGGTGCCGGTGCCAAAGGTGCGGGCGCTGCGTGAAAGCAGCCGTGTAAAGTATAATGAATAGCAATTGGGATTGAACCAATTGGTCAATCAGCGTAACGTTAATTTTTTGGCGATGTGGAATCGCCCCGGAGGAAGAGGGTTACATGACACAGGCAAGGTCCGTCGACAGCAGCAAAACCATCCCACCCGCGCGGCTTGCGCATATTGTTTTGCGAACGTCCAATTTCGATGAGATGATCGAATGGTACAAGGCTGTGCTGGGGTGCGAAATCGTCTACAAGGATGCGATTTTGTGCTTCATGACATACGACGAGGAACATCACCGCGTCGCTATTCTGAACATGCCTGACCTGAAACCGCAGGAAGACGGCTTTGCCGGGTTCCATCACGCGGCCTTCACGTTCGATTCCATGGCTGACCTGCTGTCCACTTACAAGCGCCTGCGTGACAAGGGGATCAAGCCGATCTTCCCGATCAACCATGGGCCTACGACTTCGATGTATTATGCGGACCCGGACGGCAACCAGCTGGAACTGCAGATCGAGAACTACGAAACCGTCGAAGAATCGACCAAGTTCTTCTTTACAGAGGCTTTTGCCGAAAACCCGATCGGTGTCGAATTTGACCCTGATGAACTGCTGGCACGGTTCGAGGCTGGCGAATCCGAAGAAACTCTCAAGGCCCGCCCGGATGTCGGTGCACGCGGTCTTGAAGCAGTGAAGTTGCGGTGAACGATCCCATGGCAGAGATTACAACAGAGGATTACCTGGCGATCAGCCGTATCGTCTATCGCAGCTTCTGGCTGGTCGATCAGGGGAGGGCGGCAGAATCCGCCGCCCTGTTCACCAGCGATGCTTCGCTGACTTTCGGGGAAGGCGCACCGAAGCCTGGCACGCTTACCGGCGGTGAAATTCCTGCGATGATGCAGGCGCGTCAGGGGCAGACACAGGTGACATCGCGCCATGCGCTCAGCAACGTGCTGGTCGATCTGCGCGAAGATGGCGGTGTCGATGTCTATTCCATGCTCACGCTATTCCGTTCCGAAGACCCAAGCCCCAAGGCCGATGTCGCTTCAGTGGCGGACATTACTGACGTGATGGTGCGTGACGGGGGCGAGTGGAAAATCGCCAAACGGCTGGTGCAACCCGTTTTCAACGGTTGATGTCCAACTGCCGACGGGCAGGGGTGACAAATCCCTGACAGTCAATACAGATCGGGCCGCTCTTTGCATAAGCGCGGCCCGTTTGTTTGTGTTCGATGTCCGTCCCGTTCTGACTGCGTAGGGACGGGTGCGGAAGATCAGGCAGTCGGGTCCATCACGATCTTCTTCAGCCCTTCGGGGCGTTCATGGAACAGACGATAGGCTTCGCTTCCATCTGACAGCTTCATGCGGTGGGAAACGATCGCGTTGAGCGGTTCCATCGGCATCCTGCCGCTGAGCAGGGCGTCCATCAGGTGTGGGACTTCGGCCTGAACGGAACAGACGCCGGCATAATATTGCAGGTTCTTGAACATCATTTCGATGTTGGGGAAGGGGAATTCAAATTCCTCGGCAACCCCAACCTGAGAAAAACGTCCGCCACGTTTTGCCAGGGCAATAGCCATTTTCGTCGTGACAGGGCCGCCTGCTGCATCCAGAACAACATCCACGCCTTTGCCTTCTGTTGCATCAAGAACCAGCGGAACGGTGTCGCGCTCCTCGAATGTCACAATACCCAGCGCCGCCGCATCGGCGCGGCGATCCGCCTGCAGGTCCAGCCCGAAGACTGTCGCGGCGCCCATCGCCTTTGCCGCCAGTGCGGCCTGGAGGCCAACCGCGCCAAGGCCGATAACGGCCACCGTATCGTCAGGCTGGATATTGCCTTTACGCGCGCAAAACCAGCCGGTCGCTGCGCTGTCTGTCAGCAGAATGCCGATGTCGTCGGAAAGCTCGTCCGGCAAATGGAACAGATTGTTGTCGGCGTCTGAAACCGGCACAGCTTCTGCCTGACAACCGGGGATGGCCGGGTCTCCTTGTCCATAAGCCTTGAAATTGTCGAATGTCTCGCAAAGGATGACATTGCCCGACAGGCATGGTTTGCAACGGCCACAGCCGATTGAGGCCGGGACAAGGACGCGGTCGCCTTTTTTGAAGTTTCGCACTTCTGACCCGCATTCGACAATTGTGCCGACGGCTTCATGGCCCATGCAGTAATCGCGAAAGCCCATGTCGGTATGATAGGGGTGCAGATCGGTGCCGCAGATGCTGCACACGGTATTCTGGACGATGACACCCTTTTCGCCTGGTAGCTGCGCATCGGGAATATCTTCGAAATGGACCTCACCCGGTCCGCGATACATCAGGCCTTTCATGGTCTATCCTCTTGTTTTCCTGCTCTGATTACAGGATGAATGTAGCCGTTACAACAGCACTGGACTGGTTCTTATCCCGGATATCCCGTTACGCGACGAGGCTGAGCGGGTTTTCGATGATTTGTTTGAATGCCTGCATGAAGCGAGCGGCATCGGCGCCGTCGATAGCGCGGTGGTCGAAGCTGCCGGTAGCGCTCATGACAGTGGCGACGGACAGCGCATCATCAATGACGCAGGGGCGCTTCTCACCCGCGCCGATGGCCATGATCATGGCTTGCGGCGGGTTGATGACGGCATCGAACTGCTTGATCCCGTACATGCCTATGTTCGACAGGCTGGCCGTGCCGCCCTGATATTCGGCGGGAGTGAGCTTGCCTTCCCTGGCCCGTGCCGCCAGGTCCTTCATCCGGGTGGAAATGGCAGAGACGGACTGCGACCCGGCATCGGTGATGATCGGGGTGATAAGGCCATTGGGGATCGAAACCGCCACCGAAATGTCGGCGCGGGTGAATTGCAGCATCTGA
>JAGREQ010000179.1 GCA_020446465.1 Novosphingobium sp.
CCAGACAATCGCCATGACCAGCCATCTGACTATGCGGAGTATCATAGAATCGCGATCTAGCGCAGCTTGCGCGGCCTGTGAATCCCTGTTTCCCGAGTGATGTGGATGGCCGAGGCACGAAAAAGGCCGACACGCCGATTACAGCGCGCCGGCCTCGTGTCGTGTGTGCCTGTAACCGTCAGCCAGCGGGTTGCGGCACTGGCAGCAGCTTTTCATCTGCGATGCGCTGCATGGCCTTTTGCAGCTTTTCAAATGCGCGCACCTCGATCTGGCGGATGCGTTCGCGGCTGACATCATAGACCTGGCTGAGTTCTTCCAGAGTCTGCGGATTTTCGGTCAGCCGCCGTTCGGCCAGAATGTGCCTCTCGCGGTCATTGAGACTGTCCATCGCTTCCACCAGCATTTCGTGGCGGAGCGCGGATTCTTCCGCCTCGGCGACCGTTTCGTCCTGCAGCGGGCGGTCATCCGTCAGCCAGTCCTGCCATTGGCCAGAGCCTTCTTCATCGCCGCGCATGGTGACGTTGAGCGAGGCATCGCCGCCCATCATCATGCGCCGGTTCATGTTGATGACTTCCTGTTCCGGCACGCCCAGATCGGTGGCGATTTTCGCCACGTCATCAGGATGCAAGTCGCTGTCCTCGTATGCGTCGAGATTCTTTTTCATGCGGCGCAAGTTGAAGAACAGCTTCTTCTGGGCGGCAGTGGTGCCCATTTTCACAAGGCTCCACGAACGCAGGATAAACTCCTGCATGGATGCCTTGATCCACCACATCGCATACGTTGCAAGGCGGAACCCGCGATCAGGGTCAAACTTCTTGACGCCCTGCATCAGGCCCACGTTCCCTTCGGAAATGAGATCAGACACGGGCAGGCCATAGCCACGATACCCCATCGCGAGCTTGGCCACGAGCCGCAGATGGCTTGTCACCAGTTGAGCGGCGGCGTCCGGGTCTTCATGTTCCTGATAACGCTTGGCGAGCATATATTCCTGCTCTGGCGTCAACAGCGGAAATTTCTTGATTTCGGCCAGATAGCGGTTGAGGCTTTGTTCACCGCTCAGCGCCGGGACACTCACTGTGTCCTTTTTCGACTTGGTCACTGTGTTTCCTTACCTTTCATTGCGTCAACCGCGCTCTGCCAAACCCCTGATGGGCGTCGGGCTTTTCCATGACAGCCATGGTGCGGCCACTTGAGAGAAATGGAACTGATTGTTCTTATCACAAACGCCCCAAATGTGCCAGAAGTTCCCGCATATCGGGCGGTAATTCGCTGCGGAATTGCAGGGTTTTTCCGCTGGCCGGGTGGGTGAAGCCAAGAACAGCGGCATGGAGCGCCTGTCGAGCGAAGCCGAGACTGGAAAGCGTGGGCCTGATTCGGGTGTTTGCGCGACCATAAGTTGGATCGCCCAATAGCGCATGACCGATTGACGCCATGTGAACGCGCACCTGGTGGGTTCGCCCTGTTTCCAGCCGGCATTCCACGAGCGCCGAAAAACCTTGCGCTTCCTGCACCTTGAAATGGGTGACGGCATGTTTTCCGCGGCTCGAATGTTCGGGCAGCAGCGCCATCTTCTTGCGGTTGGTGTCGGAACGACCGATTCGCCCGGTGATTGTGCCCTGTGGCGGCATGGGAACGCCGTTCACCAGAGCGAGATAGGCGCGTTCGATGGAATGGTCGGCAAACTGCCGGGCCAGCCCTTCATGGGCGAGGTCGGTCTTGGCCGCCACGATCAGCCCGGATGTATCCTTGTCGATACGATGGACGATGCCGGGGCGAGCCACGCCGCCAATGCCCGAAAGCTGGCCGCGGCAATGGTGCAATAGCGCATTGACCAGCGTTCCATCCGGGTTGCCGGCAGCAGGATGCACCACGAGGCCAGCGGGCTTGTCGACCACGATCAGGTGTTCGTCTTCATAAGCTATGACAAGGGGAATATCCTGCGGTTGGGCCGCAGCGGGCGCCGCTTCGGGAACGGCAATGGTGAAGGCTTCTCCGCCTGTGACTTTCGCAGATGCGCTACTGGCGGGTTTGCCATCTACCGTGATCCGACCTTCGCCAAGCAGAGCCTTGACCCTTTCGCGCGACAAGCCGCTTGCCTCGCTCAGCGCCTTGTCCAGACGCTGCGAGCCATCGGCACAATGCCCGGTGATGATTTTTCCGCCCCCCATGCTACCTTACATGGCGATGGCTTTGCAGGTGACAAGGGATGTTCTGGCCCATCTGGCCGATGCAGCAGCGCGCGCGCACCCGCGTGAATGTTGCGGAATCCTGTTTGGGCAGGGTGAACGCATTAGCCAGGCGCGCGATACCGCCAATGTCCACGCGACGCCGGAAACGCATTTCGAGATTGATCCCCAGGCGCTGATCGACGCGCATCGGGCAGCGCGATCTGGCGGGCCGGAGGTTCTTGGCTATTTCCATTCCCACCCGGACAGCCCGGCGCGTCCTTCCGCGACGGACAGGGCCATGGCCACGGGGGATGGCCGTATCTGGGCTATCCACGGGGCCAATGGCGTGACATTCTGGCGTGATCGCGCAAATCTCTTTGAACCCCTTTCTTATGAAGCCATAGATGGTTAATGGGACGCATGCTCTTGCAGCCCGCTGCGCCAGATTGCGCGATGAATGGCCCGAAGGACAGTAATGACCGACAAATCCCTTGAATTGGCAAGCCTTCTTTGCTCCCGCCTGTGCCATGACATGCTTTCGCCCGTGGGCGCGCTGTCGAATGGGCTGGAGCTTCTGGCCGATGAAAAAGACCCCGAAATGCGCCAGCGCTGCTTTGAATTGCTGGAGCAAAGCGCCCGCATTTCAACCGATAAGCTGAAGTTCTTCCGCCTTGCATTCGGTGCTGCGGGCGGTTTTGGCGAAATGGTGGCCGTCGATGAAGCGCGCAGCGTTGTTGATGCCCTGCTTTCCAACAATGAACGGATCACCGTCAACTGGGCACTATCGACAAGTGAACTGCCCAAGGCCGCGATCAAGGTGCTGTTGAACCTCGCCCAGATCGGCATGGATGCGCTGGTGCGTGGCGGGACGCTCGATATCGGCGCGGAACTGCGCGAGGGTGCCTCGGAAATCGTGGTGCGCGCGTCCGGCCCGAAAATCGCTTTCGATGCCAATATCGGCAAGGCGCTGGATGGCACAATGGCGCCGCAGGACCTTTCCAGCCGTACGGCAGCGGCGCATATGTTGCACAAGCTGGCGCATCGCGCGGGCGGTGGTATCCAGTTTGCCAAGAGTGGCGATGCCCTGGTGATGGGGGCCGTGCTGCCGCAGGGGTGATGGCGGCGCTGGAGCATTTCGAGAAAAAGTTGATAGACTTTTTTGGCCAGGAAATGCGACAAATCAAAAGCCTATAGCGTTCCTTCCGATTCAACCTTTTCATAAAACGCTATAGAGCGGAGGGCCTGAAATGAAAGCAGCAGATGGCCTGGTCCACCGCGATGTTCCCTCCCCCAACTGGAACATGCGCAAGGCGGCCATCTCGATGGTCGTTCTCCATTACACCGGGATGCGCACGGGCGATGAAGCGCTGGAGCGGATGTGCGACCCGGCTGCCGAAGTTTCCGCCCACTACATGATCGAGGAAGACGGCACCGTTCTGCGGCTGGTGGATGAAGACAAGCGCGCCTGGCACGCGGGCAAGGCGCTGTGGCGCGGGATCAGGGACGTCAATTCGGCCAGTATCGGCATCGAACTGGTCAATCCGGGGCATGATTGGGGATACCGCCCCTTTCCCGAAGCGCAGATCGACGCGCTGCTGCCCCTGCTGGCCGATATCGTCAAGCGCCATGATATCCCGCGCGCCAATGTTGTGGGGCATTCCGACATAGCGCCTGCGCGCAAGGATGACCCCGGCGAATTGTTTCCGTGGGAACGGCTGGCGGATGTGCGGCTGGCGCTTGATTTGCCGCCCGTTTCACTGGGCGACCCCTTTGCCAACGACGGCGCCTTTCTGCTCGCGCTGGCGCGGTTTGGCTATGACATTGCCGATGGCCGCGCGGCGATGGCGGCGTTTCAGCGACGCTGGCGACCGGCGCGGATTGATGGCTGTTATGATGGCGAATGTGCAGCGATCCTGTTTGCCCTGTTGCTGGAGCGGGACCAGGGCCGGGCGCGTTAGGCGGCGCCGTCTAAGACGGCACTATCCACAGGCCGATTCGGTACTTTGTACCTTTTCGCGTATCCATTTGTATTGAGGGAATAACCCTCGACGCAGGATGGGTGAGGAAGAGCAATGACAAGAAAACTTCTGGCCGAACTGTTCGGCACTTTCTGGCTTGTATTCGGAGGTTGCGGTTCTGCCGTGCTGGCGGCGGCCTTCCCTGATCTGGGGATTGGCTTTGTCGGCGTTGCGCTGGCCTTCGGGTTGACAGTGCTGACGATGGCTTATGCTGTTGGCGGCATTTCGGGCGGGCATTTCAACCCCGCGGTGTCTCTTGGCCTTGCTGTTGCGAAGCGATTTTCCTGGGCGGAATTAATCCCTTACTGGGTGGCGCAAGTCATCGGAGCTTTTGCGGCGGCCGGCATATTGTTCGTGATTGCGTCGGGTCAGCCCGGCTGGACCCCTGGTGGTTTTGCCTCCAACGGTTTTGGCGAACTGTCACCGGGCGGATTTTCCATGCAGTCCGCACTTCTTATTGAAATTGTCCTGACGGCGGGTTTCCTGATGGTCATTCTTGGCTCAACCTCAGCCAAGGTGCCGGGCGGTTTTGCACCGATTGCAATCGGCCTTGCGCTGACGCTGATCCACCTGATTTCCATTCCGGTGACGAACACGTCGGTCAATCCGGCCCGTTCAACCGGGGTGGCCTTCTATGCAGAAACCGCCGCTGTGGGGCAGCTTTGGCTGTTCTGGCTCGCGCCGCTGGTGGGCGGCGCAATCGGCGCTGCACTGTGGCGTTATGTGCTGGCGCCTGAAGAATCGCTTGAAGGCATTGGCGGCGAAGGCGACGCCTGAACTGACATAACGGAGGCTTTGGCTGGTCAAGCGGCCAAAGCCTCCCTATATCGCCACGTGCCAGGGGGTCGGGCAGCCGCGTCGGAACATGTTTCCGCCGAGG
>JAGREQ010000180.1 GCA_020446465.1 Novosphingobium sp.
GGCTATCCGTCTTGCGGAGCCGGGAGAGATCATCGAAGACCAGCACTGAAAAGGGTTGCTGGGCAAAGTCGCGCGCATAATCGCGCAGTGCATCATAGCTGGCCAGGACAAACCCTGCATTCGTCCAGTCTGATGGCGACACCGGGGACGAACCCGATGTTTTTGCGGCGAATGCCTCTATAACTGGCCCCAGACTGTCAGGCGCGAGATGGCGTTTGATCTCGCTCTGCCAATGGGCGATCCGGTCTGGCGGCATTATTGCCAGCATTGGCGCTGCATCGGTATCTTGCCGGCGTAACCAGGCAAGAAAGGCCAGCGTCTGCCATGTCTTGCCGCACCCGGCATCACTGGCAAGAACACCGCCCTGCATTCCGCTGGCCCATGCGCGCGTTAGCCAGTCGAAGCCTTCTGCCTGGTGCGACAAGGGCGATGTCTGCATAGCATCAGGGATGCTGGCCGGCACCCGTGGTTTTGCAGGTGGCGCGATGTCGAGCGGGGCCAGCACTGTATCTGCACCATTGTCCCCCATGTGAAGGAACGTGTGCCGGGCAAGCTGTTCGGAAAGTATATGGCTTGCATCGCCTGCTTCTGCTGCGAAGGCGACGAGCGTGCGCAGGCTTTCCAGAGCGGAAACAGCGGCTCTCGTTGCCGGTATGCCGGTGGATTGCCCAATTGTGAAAACTGTATGGTCGCCGGTTATAGCGGCCCGCGCGGCGTCCAGGGCAGGCACGACATCTGCCGGATCGAGAGTAATGATCCGGGCTTTGGGCGGGTCGCCAATACGAAGGCCAAAAGCATCCGGCGGATTTCCCGCCGTGCTCTGCCGAATCCAGGGCAATACGGCCTGTTGCCATGCTTCCACTTGCGCCATGTGTGCTGAAAACTGCAGGGTTTCAGCGAACAGTTCATCGGCGGGGCGCGACCTTTCCCGATCCGGAGGGGCAATATACCTTCGTGGCGATCGGGCAAAGGACAGGCCCTGCGTGCGTGAACCTGCCATTGCCTCACGCACTTTGCCCAAAGCCTGCGCGAGATCGGGATCTATATAAAGCAGCGCGCCATCATCGAGAAGATACGTGCGGCGGATGCCATTACCAGCCAGAAAACGGCGGCGAAACCCCTTGACAAGCGCCGGGGGCAAGAGGCTGTCGGCCTCTTCATCAAGCGTGCCCCCCGCTGCGGCGCGGTTCATCTGGGCGCGCGAAAAAAGAACAGGGGCCAGTTGCAGTCTCCCCGCCGCGATTTCCAGTGACAGGGAAAAGCCCGAGGCATAGGCAATGCGAAGACGCTGCAATATGCCATCAGTGCGAACCTGTGCGGACAGGTCGTTGGCGATGGCAATTTTCAGCCGGCCAATCGCCTCGTAACGGGACGCTTCATCATTGGCGGCATTGACTGCGTCCACCTGGTTCAACACGTTTCGCAGGTGCGCCGGTATTTGCCAGTTTTGCCCGTCATGATCCAGGAAATCACCGCGCAGGCGCACACTTACCGGAATGCTGTTGCGTTTCCAGGTTGTGTCTATGCGAAAACCATCCTTGTGGATCACACCGCGCGCCGAAAGATAAAGCAGCAAGGGCGTTTGCGGCGGAAGGCCCAGAAGGCGGGTTTCGGCTTCATTCAAACTGGACATGAAATCCGGGTGCAACTGCACGGCATCTGCCTGCGCCCTGACCAATGGCCTATCATCTGAACCGGCATCGCGATCTTGCATCGCTTGCAATAACCGCCCGACAAGTCCGGTAGTTTCCTGCGGTAGTGGCGCGTGTGCCCATTGTGCAGGCGGGATTATTGTGCGTGAGGCCTTCCGAAACGGGAACCGCGCAGGTGTTTCCTGGACAAGCCGCACGATATTACCATCGGCTTCAAAGGTTACCGTCGGGCCGGGCATCAATTCCATGACCGGGGTGCGTGGCCTTCACCCCATCGCGTATGGCGACGGCCGGAATGTTTGAAGATGTGATGCGCAAACCGTGCTTGCCAGCCACTTAAATGTGGAAGGGCCGCGAATTGTTGTTCAAACCCGCGCCCGCCGTTCATGGCTCTTAATGTGATGGCGTAGTATTCGCGCTTGAAAAGTTCGGGTGCCTGCCGGTCCTGTGCCATCCAGAACCGCGCCGACCCGTTGTGGCTCCATTCCGCGATACGAATATCGCCAATAGCCATGATTAGTGCGCTGTGGCTGGGGTCTGCGCCACTGCCCGTGATCTGTCCGAACTCGCCTTGTTCCACTGCCCCGCGCGCCAGAAGTTCCGCCTGTTTACCAAAAGCGAACCATGCGCCATCAATTGCCTTGTCTTCAAGATAGGCGGTCCAGAACTCCTCACGTGCATTCCATTGTTCGGGGTTGTCAGTGGTGGCGCTGACAATCCTGAAAAACTGCCGCACGGCGCGTTGGGTCAGCCATTGGCTCAACAATTCCGACAGGCGGCCTGCGTCTTCGTGGGCCATCTCTTCCTGCATGGCCCGCCATGAATCGGGCTTGAGCCGCGGATGCCCAAACCGGGCAACAAGAAAAGCCGTCAGGCGCTCCTGATAATCGTCGACAGGCGGATGGTCGAGCCAGGGCGCCAGCAGCCCCCAGACCAGCCTGGCACGCGGCGCTGCAAGCCCGAGCTGGTCCACAAGGCTTATCAGTCGTTCGCCCAGTTCGCGGGCCTTGCCTTCCTTCGCCTCGCCTGCCTGCACACAGACTTGTTCCAATGCCGCTTCTGCAAAACCTGCCTGGGCAAGATCGCCATCCAGCCCCGCCTCACGCAAGATAGCCGCACCATCCTCATGGGTCGTCAGCGCTTTGGCCAATGTGTCGGGGCCTGTCCGCGGGTTCCAGAGCTTCCATTTTTGGCCTCTTTCCCGCCATGGCCAGTCATGCCGATTGGCCGCCGTTTGCGCCGCGGCGCGCAATTGTTCAAAGGCGGGGTGTTCGCGCGGAAAATGGCGAAGATAAGCGGTCAGCAAGGTGCGATCGAGGCTGGCGGCATCGCTTTCAAGGGCAGCGGCCACCGTGCGCGATGCGACAGGTTCGCAGCGTGGATCGGACCACAGGCCCCCGACAAGGCGGCGCAAATCACGGCGGGACAGGGATTGCGGATCCATCAGCACCCCCTCAGATCACGCCAATGCGGTGCAGGAAATCGTCCCAGGGTTCCGTTTCCATGAGGCTTCCGATGGGGCGCTCCTGCAACCTGGCGACGGCTTTTTCGCAAGCCAGCTTGCGATTGTCGGCGGGCGTCGGGAAACGACCCATGCGGGCAATCCGTTCAGCACTTTCGCGCAAGTCGCTCATTTTGCCTTCACCAGCATCCGCGCCAGATCTTCATCGCGTGGAGACTCCATCAAAAACCGCAAATCGATACGCCGGTTGCGAGTCTTGGCTTCCTCGCTTTGCCCTGTGTCGATCTGTCTATATTCGCCATAACCGCTGACCGAAAGGACCGGTTGGCGGGCGCGATTTCGCAGCCGGGGCAAGGCAGGCGCGCCGTTGACCATTTGCCGAAACGTATTGGTGGCCCGTAAGGCGGAAAGTTCAAGGTTCCCTTTGATGATCGCGCCGCCTTGCAACGGATCGCTATCCGTGTGCCCTTCGATAAACATGGCGTCCAGGCTATGCGCGGCAGGACGACAGTTTTTCTGGCGACGGGGAAAGGTATAGCAGGGCAGCACCTGTTCCAGCGCCCTTGCGATTGTTTCGACTGCTTGCCGCCCTTCTGTTGACAGTTCAGTGTCACCCTTGGCGAACAGGATTTCAGCGGGAAGGCGTAGAACTCCGCTTTTTTCGTCCACTTCTACCCGCATCCGGGGGTCACGCCGTTCGATTTCCTGTTTGATATCCACCAGCATTTGCCTGCGGGTTTCGCCAGCATCCGACAAGGCCTTGCTCTTTTGCTGATATTGCAGCGCGAAATATATCAACAGGATGATGAAAACGAAGACAAGGCCAACCATCATGTCAGCCATTGAAATAAAGTAACTTTCTTCTTCCTCTTCGCCCCGACGACGGCGGATCCCCTGGCTGGGCATGGGTTAGCCCTCCATTTCCGTTACAAAGCGCCCGCGCACATCATCGAGAGAATCCGCCAGATCCTTCAGCACGTCCAGCGCGGGGGCAAGCCGGTCCACCGCTTCGGCCAGGGCAAGGTCTATCCTGCCGATTTCCGTATTCAGCGAAGTTGCGTGTTCGGAAGAGGCGTTACGGATCTGGTTGAGCGCCTGGGCCAACGTAGCGTCAACTTCGGCAAAGCGATCACGATATCCCTCCCAGGAAGCCTGTGCAGCAGCAGCGGTTGTTTCGAGACGCGTGCCCATCGCTTCGAGCATGTCTTTCTGGCGACTGCCGCTGGCTTCGGACTGGTCCAGAAGATCGGCGACCCGGCCCACCGTCGTATTGATGGTGCCAACTGCTTCGCGAATAGGTGTGGTGGCGGTGGCCGCATCGCGGGCGGCATCGCCAAATGCCTTGCCGGCGGACTGGGCTTCGCGCCCGGCGGTGGAGAGCTTTTCCGCATGGTCGTTTGCAGCGGTATTGGATCGCTCGATAGAACCGGCCATTGTTTCAAGACGCCCGGCTGTCGTGTTCAGGGTTGAAACCAGCCCTTCGCTGACATCAGAAAACTTCGTGCTAAAACTGGCGAAGGCGTTGGCAAGCGCGGTTTCCGCTTCCTGCCCTGAACGGGCTATCGCTGCATTCAGTGCGTCGCTCATTTTGCCCTGCGCCTCTGCGGCCACGTCTTTCAGCGCCCCGGCTGCCTCTGTCAGCACACTGGCGTTCCTTTGGGCGGTATTCGCGGCCTCTTGACCAAGATCCTGGCCAATGCTGGCAATTTTGCCCTGCATGGTATCGAAGGCTTTTTCTATCCCTTCGGCAGAGGCTGTGAACCGGGCAAGCACATCTTGCACAGCAGAGGCGCTTTCAGTCGTCGCGCCGCCAATTGCTTGCCTGACCGCATCGACCATTTCTCGGGTCATGTCGGACAGGCTTGTCTTCAGATCCCGGACTGTCGTGGTCATATCATCCGACGCAGAGGCAAATTTATCGGCAGCGTCAGCGATTTTATTGCTTGCATC
>JAGREQ010000181.1 GCA_020446465.1 Novosphingobium sp.
CGGAGGAAACCGCTGAAACGGCCAAGGTCGAATCCTATCCGCGTATGGAAGGCCGCCAGATGCTGATGGTGATCGCGCCGAAGTGAACGCATCTGGGCCTGCGCCCGATGTTCAACTGATTAATGATAGTGACTGGGGCCAGCCTTCAAATGAAGTTCTGGCGCGCCTGATCGCGGAAATCCCGTGGCAGCAAGAGAGCATTACACTCTTCGGTAAGATGCATATGCAGCCGCGCCTGATCTGCTGGATGGGCGATCCCGGCTGCGCCTATCGCTATTCCGGTAAGCGGTACGAACCGCGGCCCTGGCATCCGCTGGTGGCGCAATTGCGCGCACGGGTCGAGACGATAGCTGGCGTCGAATTCAACAGTGTTCTGCTCAACCAGTATCGCGATGGACAAGACAGCATGGGTTATCATGCCGACGACGAGCCAGAGCTGGGCGAGCGTCCTGTCATAGCCTCCCTGAGTTTCGGCGCAGAGCGAACCATGCATTTCCGCCACCGCCATGACCGCACCCTGCAAACAAACCGCCTTCTGCTCACCGATGGCAGTCTGCTCATCATGCGCAGCGATTGTCAGGCCAACTGGAAACATGCGATCCCCAAAACGCGCAAACCCATAAGCCGACGCGTCAACCTGACGTTCCGGCAGATTCTGATGTAAGCCAATATGCTTGCAGGGCTGCCACAACCCTATTCCGCAGGCATCGTATCAGGGCGCAGATATGCGAACATGTGGGCCACATAATCCGCTTTTCCCAAATCAACACCCTCGCTGCGCAGGATTGCGTAAGCGGTCATGAGATGAAAATAGAATTGAGGCAGCATCCAGTCGCGAACATATTGTTTTGCCGTCAGGTCAAATACCATGCCTGTGGGAAGTTCATGGGCAATAGGTCGTTCTGGGTCCCTATCGACCTGTGCCGGATCAAGGCCGTCAAGCAATTCAATGGTTTCACCGATTCTCGCCTGCGCATCCGCGATTGAGCCAGGACGCTCAGCCGCATTCCTCCCCTCGTTGAGAAGCTCTTCCAGCGACTCGGGAAAGGCCTCGCCCTTCAGGCGCGACACAGCCTCTTGTGCCTGCACGCACGCAAATCGAATTTGCGTCGACAGCGGAAACATATCTGGCGCAAGGCGCGCGGAAAGCAATGCTTCAGCATCCTTGTCCGACATTTGCGCCAGAGCCTTTGCAAGCCAGACAGACAAGGCCCCCAGCATTTGGGTGCAGGTTGGGACGAACAAATCCGATAGCCTCATCAATGCTCCATTTTTGACTTACATTCGCATTGGCGCGTTCCCGCCACTGGCCCAGCCGCTTCGCTTCCTGAAATCAGATACGCCTTATCGGCTGGCCTTGGCGCTGTACAGTTCCGGGTACAGCCGCTTGAGTGCCTCCAGCTTCGACGCATCCCAGCGCATGATATAGGGGTGGCGGGGATTGTCTTCCATGAAGTCCTGATGATAGCCTTCCGCCTTCACAAAGCCGGTGAAGCGTTCGACCCTGGTGACGATAGGGTCATCCCACAGCTTCGCCTTTTGCAGCTGCGCCAGATAGGCCTTGGCCGCCCTGGCCTGCTCCTTGTTCAGTGGGAATAGCGCACTACGATATTGCGTGCCATGGTCCGGCCCTTGATAATTGAGCGTCGTCGGATCGGCGATCACCGAGAAGAACACGCGCATCAATGTGCCATAGCTAACCACCTTCGGATCGTAGGTGACGCTTACCGCTTCGGCAAAGCCCGTGCGCCCGCTGCCGACCTGCTCATAGCTCACCTGCTTGCCGCGCGGACCTCCTGCATAACCGGATCGTGACAATTTCACGCCCTTCACATGGCTGAACACGCCTTCCACGCCCCAGAAGCATCCGCCGGCGAACACGGCGGTTTCCAGCTTGCGGGCGGGCTCGGCATCTATGATGGGCTGAGGCGCAGCGACCACGGACTCGGCGCGCGCATGCGCGGGCAGCATCAGCAGAGCCGCCGCGGACCCTACCGCAAATCCGCCGAGGAATTTGACCAGCCAGTCCGCTTTCAGAATATTCGCCATTGCTCTTACCTTCATCATGCTCCTTCACCTGTTCGCTGGCACGCGGCCAAAGGTTACAGAGATAATGAACGATACGTCTGAGCCGCCGATGAACGATCCGGTAAAGCGTGTTATTTGAGCGCTGCGCAGGCTTCCTGTATGCGCGTGCAGGCCTTTTTGAGCACCTCTTCCGAAGTCGCATAGCTGATACGGAAGGCAGGCGACAAGCCGAACGCCCCGCCATGCACGGCGGCGACGCGCGCATCGTCGAGAAAATAGCCGATCAGTTCTTCGTCCGTCGTGATCTTCTGCCCCTTGGGCGTTGTCTTGCCCATCAGGCCGCTGGCGTCGGGGTAAACATAGAACGCGCCTTCGGGCACCGGGCAATCGAGGCCGGGCGCGTCGTTGAGCATGGCCACCACCATGTCGCGGCGCTTCTTGAAAGCCGCATTGCGCTCCTCCAGGAAATCCTGATCGCCCGTCAGCGCGGCAACCGCCGCCGCCTGGCTGACCGAACAGGGGTTCGATGTGGATTGCGACTGCAGCTTGCCCATCGCCTTGATGATCCATTCCGGACCGCCCGCAAAGCCGATGCGCCATCCCGTCATCGCGAACGCTTTGGAACAGCCATTGACCGTCAGCGTGCGATCATACAGGTCGGGGCACACTTGCGCGATGGTCGCAAACGGTGTCGGCGCGTACCAGATATGCTCATACATATCGTCCGTCATCACCAGCACATGCGGATGCTTGAGCAGCACTTCGCCCAGTGCTTTGAGCTCCGCAGCGCTATAGGCCGCGCCGGACGGGTTGGACGGCGAATTGAGCATCACCCATTTGGTGCGTGGCGTGATCGCCGCATCGAGCTGCTCCGCTGTGATCTTGTAGCCTTGCGCCGCAGGCCCCTCGATGATCACCGACGTACCACCCGCGAAATTCACGATATCGGGATAGCTCACCCAATAGGGCGCGGGGATGATGACCTCATCGCCCACATCGACGCTCGCCACCAGCGCGTTGAACAGCGTGTGCTTGCCGCCCGCATTGATGCTGATCTGGCTGCGCGCATAATCCAGGCCATTATCGCGCTTGAACTTGTGGATCACCGCTTCCTTGGCCTCAGCCGTACCGTCAACGTCGGTATATTTGGTCTGGCCCGCGCGGATCGCCTCGATGGCGGCGTCCTTGATGAAGTCTGGCGTATCGAAGTCCGGCTCACCAGCCGACAGGCCAATAACGTCCACGCCTTCCCGTTTCAGCTGGGTCACCCGCGCGCTCATAGCGAGGGTGGCGGACGGCTGGATACGGCCCAAGGCAGCGGAAGTCTGGGTCATGGGAATGGCTTTCCTGACTTATTCAGTGGAGATATACCGCCGCCTTTAGCGCAGCCCCCCACGCAGGGCAACCGGCAGCAGGCAAAGTTTCTTGGTGAAGAATTAAACGATCAATTGCGCCGCCACCATACCGCGCGCCGCATTGCCGATGAAAAATCCGCGCTCCATATCGAAGGGCTTGAGGTCACCTTCAATCGCTTCGCCGCAGGCCAGCAAGCTCGCGCGCAATACGCCGGGCAGCACGCCACGGGAAAGCGGCGGCGTTACCAGCTTGTCGCCCCGCTCCACGAAAATATTCGAGAAGCAGCCCTCGGTGACAAAGCCATCCTCGTCCAGCATCATCACCTCATAGGTGCCGCCGCTGGACAATGCCTCGCGATAGATGCTGCGATCCGTGGTCTTGTGGTGCAGACGCCAATCGTCCGCCCTCACCGGCCGCCGTACCGCTCTCAGCTGCATGATGGGTTGCGGCCATGTGCGATGTTCACGCACCTCTATGGCCATCGCGCCGCCGCGCGACACCAGCATACGCACCCGCGCATGTTCGCGCAGGCGGAATGTCGCCGCCTGCAATTCGTTGCGCGCGCTGTGGCGGTTGAAGGAAAACCCCAGTTGGGCGGCACTATCGGTCAGCCGCGCCAGATGGAATTCAAGCAGCGGCATTCCCTCCATCGGGTTGAAGGCAATGGTCTCGATCAGGTCAACACAGGCGTCTTCAGCGGGCGTCACACATTCATCCTGTCTGTCTGGCATCCTGCCAGTCCGATCTTTGCCCACCATGCACCGCCCGAACCCGTGATCATCATTCTCTCACACGCACCATCTTTCACACAATGATGGCCAATAGCAACATGCCATGCCGTAATTCCCCGCGAAACATGCGGGTTCGTATTGCGATCCACCTTGTCCAGCGATAGGGGACAAGCGTGATCCAGAATGACGATAGCAGCCATCAGGCCACCCGCTCCGCGCGCGATGCCGTGTGGCGTGGCCTCAAGGGGCAATGTCCGGCCTGCGGCGAGGGCCGGTTGTTTCCACGTTTTCTGAAACCTGCCACGTCCTGCCCCCAATGCGGCGAAGCGCTGGACGGTCATCAGGCCGACGATTTTCCCTCCTACATCGTCATTCTGCTGCTCGGTCATATCCTTATACCAACGATGATCGAAGTGAACTATCTGTTCGACATACCCTTGGGATGGCAGAGCATCATCTGGCCTGCCATGGCTCTCACATTGGCTTTGTCGATGATCCAGCCGGTCAAGGGCGGTGTGATCGGGTATCAGTGGGCGCGGCGTATGCATGGGTTTGCACGATAAATTTCTCCCATATTTGATCCATGCCCTTGTGTGGCAAAAATACAACATTACCTTTGTTCTGAAAGGATAGGGGTAGAGACTTATGGACCTCGAAAAATTTACCGACCGCGCCAAGGGTTTCCTGCAATCTGCGCAGACCGTCGCCGTGCGCATGAACCACCAGCGGATTACGCCAGAGCACCTGCTCAAGGCGCTGCTGGAAGACAAGGAAGGCATGGCCGCGGGCCTGATCAAGGCTGCGGGCGGCGATGCGCCTACAGCCGTACGCGAAGTGGATGCCGCGCTAGCCAAGGTGCCTTCCGTATCGGGCAGCGGTGCGTCTCAGCCGCCCGGCCTCGATAATGATGCGATCCGCGTGCTCGATCAGGCCG
>JAGREQ010000182.1 GCA_020446465.1 Novosphingobium sp.
CAGTGCTGTTCTTTTCTACCGCCGGTAAAGCCTATCGCCTCAAGGTGTGGAAACTGCCCGAAGGTGGGCCAGCGACGCGCGGACGCCCCATCATCAACCTGTTGCCCGCTCTCGATCAGGGTGAAACGATTGCCACCGTTCTTCCGCTGCCAGAGGACGAGGATAGCTGGGGCGCGCTCAGCGTTGTTTTTGCCACGGCCAAGGGCAGCGTGCGGCGCAATTCGATGGATGCCTTTGCCAACATTCCGTCCAACGGCAAACTGGCCATGCGGTTCGAGGACGGCTCCGACGATGAATTGATCGGCGTCGCCCTGCTCGATGCGAACGACGACGTTCTGCTTGCCTCGCGGCAAGGCAAGGCAATCCGCTTTGCCGGTGATGACGTGCGCGAGTTTACAAGCCGCACCTCAACCGGTGTGCGCGGCATGAACCTCAAAGACGATGACCGGGTCGTTTCGCTGTCCATCCTCCATCGCGTCGGGACCGAAGCGGAGGAGCGCGAGCAATATCTGCGCTTCGCACCATGGAAGGCAGAAAAAGAAGGCGAGCCCGATCTGCCTGCCGAACGCTTCAACGAAATGGCGGACAGGGAGCAATTCATCCTTACTGTCTGCGCCAATGGATATGGCAAGCTTTCGTCAGCTTACGAATATCGTCGGATTGGTCGCGGTGGTCAGGGCATTGTCAACATCGACAATATCAAGCGCAATGGCCCTGTGGTTGCCAGCTTCACCGCTACTCCGAACGATCAGCTTATGCTGGTGACGGACCAGGCCAAACTGATCCGCATCGGGCTGGAAACCTTGCGCGTCATCGGGCGTGGCAGTGCCGGTGTGCGCCTGTTCGATGTGGCCAAAGGCGAACACATCGTCAGCGCGGTCAAGATCGACGAGCAGGAAGCGCCGGAAAACGAGGCTGAAGAAGCCATTGTCGAAGAAATGGTCGGGCGCAACAGCCCGCAAACCATGCCCGAAACCACAAAAGACCGGGACGATCCGATACCGGACGCGGATTGATAGCAGGCTGGCAACGCGGGGACCGACCCGGCGTTGTCAGTCAGGCACGGTGTTCGCGCTTCAACTGCTGGATCGTTCCCGTGCATATGAGGAACTGGCCGATGAAATAGAGCGGCCAGCCCAGCCACCAGGCAAAAACGCCAGCGGACATGGATGCCGCACCCAGTAATCCGGCTGCGACTATCAAGACCGCACCAGTCCCCACACGGTATCGCGGAAAGCGGCTCATCCAGGCGGCGCCTGCCATCGCGCCCAGCGTCAGTCCGTAAATCGCCGCTTGCATATTGCCGCCTGACAGCAACCAGAACAGCAGCGGTGTCATGACAAGCAGGGCAACCGCAGCACCTTTCTGGCTGCTAGTCGGGTTGCGACGAGGGTTTCGCAAGAACAGACCGAGGTAAAGCACCAAGCCAAGGAACGCGAACAACAGCGCCGGATAGGGCCAGACCTGCCCCGCAGCATCGCCGAGTGCGAAACAGACAAGCGCAAACCCCAGCCAGCGGGCATCAACGCCGTGGTGACGCAGGAAAGCATATAGCGCGAGGCACGCTACGCCCGCGCCCTTCAGCAGCATCAGCCATATCCCGCCCAACGCACTGTCACGCAGCAGAAAGTATGTGAGCGCCAGTGTAATTGCAGAGAGCAGGAAGGGTCTGTGTTCGATAAGGGCGCGCTTTGGCATGGCCCTTCTCTTGACCCGAACGGTTGAGAGTAGCAAGCGCGCAGTATGACCCACGACGTCCATATCATCGGCGGCGGCCTCGCCGGAAGTGAAGCTGCATGGCAACTCGCGCGGCGGGGGCTGAAAGTCCGCCTGTCCGAAATGCGCGGGTCCGGCCCCACGACCGACGCGCACCAGACAGATGGTCTGGCTGAGCTTGTCTGCTCAAATTCGTTCAGGTCCGACGACAGTGACCGAAATGCCGTCGGGCTGCTGCACGATGAAATGCGGCGGCTGGATTCGCTGGTGATGGCCGCAGCAGCCAAGGCGCAAGTGCCGGCCGGTTCTGCACTGGCTGTGGACCGTGAAGTATTCTCGGCAGAAGTGGAATCCGCCCTTCGCGCCCTGCCCAATGTGGAAATTGTGCGCGAACGAGTGGATGCCCTGCCCCTTTCGGGAAGCACGATCATCGCCACCGGACCGCTTACCGCCGCCGCGCTGGCTGAAAGTGTACTGGCCGCGACAGGGGAAGATGCTCTTGCCTTCTTCGATGCTATTGCCCCCATCGTCCATCGCGACAGTATCGATATGGATGTGTGCTGGATGGCGTCACGCTGGGACAAAGGGGAAACGAAGGACTATATCAACTGTCCCATGGACAAGGATCAGTATCTTTCCTTCCATCGCGGCCTGATCGAAGGTGAAAAAACGAGCTTCAAGGAGTGGGAAGCCAGCACCCCGTATTTCGATGGTTGTATGCCGATTGAAGTGATGGCCGAACGTGGCACAGACACTCTGCGTTTTGGCCCGATGAAGCCTGTCGGCCTTGATAATCCTCACACGGCCACGCCTGAATTTCCCAAGGGGCGCTGGCCTTATGCGGTGGTGCAGCTGCGGCAGGATAACAAGCTTGGCACCTTGTGGAACATGGTGGGATTCCAGACGAAACTGAAACACGCCGAACAGGTGCGTTTGTTCCGCACCATTCCGGGGCTGGAGAACGCACAGTTCGCGCGTCTGGGCGGGCTGCACCGCAACACGTTCATCAATTCGCCACGGGTGCTGGATCGCCAATTGCGGCTACAGAGCGCACCACATATTCGCTTTGCGGGCCAGATTACCGGCTGCGAAGGCTATGTGGAAAGCGCCGCAGTCGGCCTGATGGTCGGCCTGATGACCGCGACAGAACTGGCCGGGCAACCGTGGCAGGCACCTCCGCGCACAACTGCGCTGGGCGCGCTTTTGTCGCACATCACAGGCGATGCCGATGCCGACAGCTTTCAGCCCATGAATGTGAACTTCGGCCTGTTTCCGCCGCTTCACAATGTGAAGAAGAAATCGCGCAAGGAAGCCTATACTGCAAGGGCCAAGGCGGACCTCGGCCAGTGGCTACCGCAGGTGGAGCAGGTTCCCGCCTGACCGGAACGGGTAACGCCTGTCAGCAGCGACAGGCAGGCTTCTTTGTCCGCTTGGGGGCGGTCGTTGCAAACTCTTCAGGCGATAGTTCAAGGTTGCCGTCATGGTCTGCGGCCTTGAAGCGATTGGATGTTGCAACGGCCCATTCTTCAAATGTCAGCAGGTTGTTGCCATCAACGTCCAGCTTGCGGAACGTATCGGTGCGGCTTGCCATCATTTCATTGCGGGTGATGCGTAGATCGCGGTTGCGATCATAACGAAAGAAGCGACGCTGTTCGCGGGTCAGTTCAGTCGCCTCGGGCGGCGTGGGGCCTTCCATGTCGCCGGGGTCTGCAACCGGCAAATCTTCGGGATCTGGACGGATGTTCAGGTCTTCCGGTGCGGGCGGCGGCGCACCACGCTCCACCTCGGCCCTGCCCTGCCACCAGAACAGGCCAAGGCTGACCAGCGCCAGCGTGGCAAATGTCGCCAGAATTGTCCGCTTCATCCCTTGCCCCCAAACTCTTGCGCGGCCTAACGCATTGTCAGCGCCCTGTCATGCCGATCCGCATGGCAACCATCATATCCACTGGCCCTGCCAGCAAGCTCACTCGCCCTTTGACGATACTGCGCGCACCCAGGCCGGACAGAACGGCCAGAGGCCGCAACTGCCGTGGCAGGCGTTCAACAGGCAATACAATCGAGCGCGCGCGTGAGAGACATGCAGTGCGCTCGTCCTTGTCACCAAGTCCGGCAGCCAGATCCGCAAATGCCCAGAGGCTGCCTGCCTTGTGCGCACTCTCTCCAGCGGCATCATTACAGCCGAGCAAATCCGCAAGCGCGGCAAAGGACGCCCCTCGCGCCATGGCCACACCTTCCAGAACGTTCTCCGGTGCCGGGGCTTCAACCAGCATCTCCTCCCACGCATCGACAAGCCCGATCAATGCCGTCTCTCGCCCTTGCCAGGCATTCAACGCTGTGAGCAATGGATCGGGAGCCTTGGCTGCCAGCCCACCGCGCAATGTATCCCGCCACCACGCGAGCCGCAGTTGAGCTGCAATCGGCTCACTTGTAGCAGAAAGCACACGCGCAAGCCGTTGATCAAGCGCCATAAGCGCGAGTGTAGGCACACGGGCCGCACGCGGGGCATAAGCAAGCGCAAGACGCTGCACAGTCGGCAAGGTTTCAGCCAGTTCCAGCAATGAAGATTCGTCAGTCAAGAGTGTCTCACAACAGCCGCGCTGCGCGACTATCGTCGCAACAATTCTGCTTTAAGCGCCACAGCGCACATATAAAATCCTCTGATCGCAACCTTTGCTTAACCCTGTTTCTTCAAATGTCTGACACCTAACAGTTCTATCGCGTGGTCGTTATGAACCGCAATAACCAGGTGAACTCCATGGTGAGTAAGGCACTCAATCTGCTCCGTAGGCTCCGCAAATGCGCCAGCGGCAACGCGCTGGTGCTCGTGGGAATTGGGCTTCCAGCCTTGATCGGCGCTACCGGATACGGCGTCGATACCGCGCAATGGTATATGTGGAAGCGCGAATTGCAGCATTCAGTCGATCAGGCCGCCATCGCCGGGGCATGGGCGCTTGCCTATGATCCGACGACAGACACCTACACTACACGCGCCCAGCAGGAATATACTGCCAACCTCAACGTTGTGGCGGATTTCGCTGTTGAGACCCCTGACGTCGCGCTTGCAAACTATCAAGGGCGGGACGGATAACAGCGTACGCGTAAGCGCTACACTGACGCGGGCACTGCCTTTCAGCAGCCTGTTTCTCAACCAACCCGTCACGATCGTTGCCCGCGCACAGGCGGCTTTCGCAGAAGGGACGATCCACCGCGCCTGCCTGATGACGCTGAAAAAGGACGGAACGACCTTTACCATCGGCAACGGCGCAACCGTTATCGCCAATTGCGGCATGATGGCGCTTTCCTGCGATCCGGA
>JAGREQ010000183.1 GCA_020446465.1 Novosphingobium sp.
TAGCGGACGGATCAGCGCGCCGTCCGACACCTGGTTTGAAAAAGACCCGGTTCGCCTGCTGGAACTGTTCGCGCTGGCCGAGTCCGAAGGGCTGGAAGTGCATCCCGAAACGATGCGAATGGCAACACGGGATGTGAAGTTTATCAAGGGCAAGGTTCGTCGTGATCCGCGGGCGAACGCGTATTTCATGAGCGTGCTGACGGGGCGAAATGATCCCGAAACGGTATTGCGCTGGATGAACGAGACGGGCGTTTTCGGGCGTTTCGTGCCTGACTTTGGCCGGGTCAACGCGCAGATGCAGTTCGACATGTATCACCACTATACGGTGGATGAGCATACGATCCGCGCCATCGGCCTCTTGTCAAAGATCGAACATGGCGACCAGAGCGGCGCGCATCCCCGCTCGACGAAGCTGATCCACGAACTTGGGTCGCGCCGGGTGCTCTACACGGCGGTCTTGCTGCACGATATCGCCAAGGGCAGGGGCGGCGATCATTCCGTTCTGGGGGCGGAAGTCGCCCTGAAGCTGTGCCCGCGTCTCGGACTTTCCGAATCCGAGACCGAACTGGTGAGTTGGCTCGTTCGCAATCACCTCGCCATGGCTGCCACTGCATTCAAGCGGGACTTGTCCGACCCGCAGACGATCGAGGATTTCGTCGGCAAGGTGCAAGGGCTGGAACGGCTGCGGCAGCTAACGATCCTGACAGCGGTGGATATCCGTGCAGTCGGTCCGGGCGTATGGAACAGCTGGAAAGGGCAATTGCTCGGCGATCTCTATGATCGTGCGGAGGAACGGTTGCGCCTTGGTCACAAGAGCCACGGCAGGACGGAGCGCGTTGCGGGCAAGAAGGCTGCGGTCGAAAAACTGCTTGGTCAGAATGCGCCGCTGCTCGAAACGATGGGGTCAAAGCTCGACGATTCCTACTGGATTGCCGAACCTGAAGACATCATTGCGCTCAATATCGTGCAAATGGATGCGGCCTTGCGGTTGAAGGACGCGCTTTCGATCCATTGCGAATACTACGAAGCGCGCGGGGCAACGCTCGTCACCGTCATATCGACTGACCATCCGGGCCTGTTTTATCGCATTGCGGGCGGTATCCACCTGGCGGGCGGCAACATTATCGACGCGCGCATTCATACCACGCGAGATGGTCGCGCGGTGGACAATTTCCTTGTGCAAGACCCGCTCGGCAATCCATTTCGGGAAGCGCCGCAGCTTGCGCGCCTTAAAACGTCGATTGCCGATGCCTTGGCCAACCGGGTCGAACTTGTGCCATCGCTCGCCAAAAGGCCGCTGGCGCATCGTCGTGCAGAAGCATTCGACGTTCGCCCCCGTGTGGAGTTCGACAACAAGGCCTCGCGTCGTTTTACGGTCATTGAAGTCAGCGCGCGTGATCGGCCCGCACTGCTCAATCGCCTGGCCCGCGCGATGTTCGAAGCCCAGCTTCTGCTGCATTCCGCCCACGTCACGACTTATGGGGAACGGGCGGTCGATACCTTTTACGTCACCGATCTGTTTGGCGACAAGATTGACCGTGCCGAACGGATTGCTGCCGTGGAAGAACGGCTGCTCGATGCCGCCAGTGAAAAGCCCGCAGGCGAAAGCGACGCAAAGTCAGAGACAAAGGAAGTCGAAGTCTACACGATCTGACGCCACGCCGGGGTGCCGGCGGGGGCGTCAGGCCGCTGTGCGTGCGCCAAACAACGCGCTGCCCACCCGCACATGGGTCGCCCCCAGCATGATAGCGGTTTCGTAGTCGCCGCTCATGCCCATGCTGATGCCGGTCAGTCCGTTATCGGCAGCGATTTTGGCGAGCAGCGCAAAGTAGGGTGCGGCTTCCACGTTTGCGGGGGGGACGCACATCAGCCCCGCAACGGGAATATCGGCCGCCCGCGCCTCAACCAGCAGAGCAGGAACATCTACGATGGCACAGCCGCCCTTCTGTTCTTCCGCGCCGATATTGACCTGCACAAAACAAGGCACTTGCTTGCCCGATTTGGCCATTGCCTTGCCAAGGGCAGTCACAAGCGAGGGCCGGTCAAGCGAATGGATGCAGTCGAACAGAGCCACTGCATCGTCCGCCTTGTTCGATTGCAATTGCCCGACAAGGTGAAGCACAACGTCCGGGTATTCTTCGCGCAAGGCAGGCCATTTGGCCTGTGCTTCCTGCACCCGGTTTTCGCCGAAAATACGGTGGCCTGCGTCAAGTAAGGGCGTGATCGCTTCGGCGGGGTGCGTCTTGCTGATGGCGACAAGTGTAACGTCCGATGCCTTGCGCCCGGCGATTTTCGCGGCGGCGGCAATGCGGGTGCGGACATCGTTCAATTCTGCGGATGCGTTTTCCATGGTTGCTGCGCTATAGCGCGAAGATGACCAGACGCCAGACCCTCCCGCAACTCTGGTTGCTGAGTGATGCCCGTAACGATGCGGGCTTGTTTGCGGCGATAGCTCGCTTGCCGCGCGGATCGGCGGTGGTCTTTCGCCATTATCACCTTCCCAGGGCAGAGCGTTACGCGCGCTGGATCGAAGTCCGCCGCATGGCGCATCGCTTTCGGCATTGGGCTGTTCTGGCGGACGCACCCCATCGTGCGCGCCAGTGGGGGGCGGACGGCATATACGCCAGCGCTGCGGGTTTCGCCGGGCATCGGGCGGCTGGCGCGGGCCTGCTGCGGATCGTGACCGCCCATTCCATGCGCGAGTTGGCCGCAGCGCGCCGTGCCGGGGCCGATGCGGTGATGCTGTCTCCGGTGTTTCCGACGCGCTCCCACCCCGATGGTAATAGCCTTGGCGTCGTGCGTTTTCGCCTTCTGGCGCGCTGGGCTGGCGTCCCGGTGATTGCCCTTGGCGGAATGACTGCCAAAGGCGCGCATGCTGCAAACTGGCCGCGCTGGGCGGCCATAGATGGCCTTGCCATGCAATGATAACAAGTAAAAAATACAAGGATTCTTGACGCGGAGTCATGGCCGGGCGCATTATGCGCGTCCGAAGCGATCAGGGGATGGACATGGCTACACGCGCAGCTGCAAGGGCGCCGGTTGATTGGCGGGCGGCATTTCGCCGCAGCCTTCGTCGCAGCCTGCAACTGACGGGCGCGGCATTGTTGCTGATGGCGATGGTGTTTCTGGCGCTGTCAATCGTCAGCTACCAGCAGACCGACCCATCGGCATCCACCGCCGCGGGTGGAGACGTGCGTAACTGGATGGGGCTGGCTGGCGCATGGGCGGCAGAGCGGGCGCTGTTCCTGTTTGGCATTGTGTCCCTGTTGTTTCTTCCCATGCTCTATGCCTTTGCGCGCAAGCTCTGGCGTGATGCGGATGATGAGGAAACACCGCATGGGCTGCGATGGTGGCGCACGGTTGGCGCGTTGTTGTTTGCCATGGCCCTGCTGGCGACGGTCCTGTCGCTTGCATTCAGTTCTCCCGGCGGAACCTTGCCGGCCAGTCTTGGCGGGATAACCGGCCTGCTGGGCGCAGGGGGCATTCATGCCTTTGCCAATCGCTTGCCAGAGGTGGCGCAGGGATGGACCATCCTTGCGCTGGCACTGTGTTGTCTGGCTGGCGGGCTTTTTCTTGTTGGTCGGGTCTTTGCAATTGACTGGGCGCAGTTGCTTACGCTGCCTTTTGCGTTGCGAAAGGCAAGGCGGAGCGATGACGATGTGGCCGGGCCGGTCGAAACTCCGGCGCCAGCCCGGCGCGTAGCGACAAAGGGACGCGATGCCGAATCGGAAGAGGAGGAGGCAGTGCCGGCTCCCGCGCCGCGCCGCGCGCCTGAAATAACCGATCCGACACGCCCGCCCAAGGCCGCGCAGCTTTCGGGCAAGTCCCGGCAGATCGACATGTTCGACAGTTACACGCTGCCCGACCTTGATCTCCTTGACAGCCCGCCTGCAACAAGCGCGCCCAAACTCGACAAGATGGCGCTGGAACGCAACGCACGCCTGCTGGAAACAGTGCTGGATGATTTCAACGTCAAGGGTGAAGTGACAGCCGTGCGGACCGGGCCGGTTGTGACCATGTATGAACTGGAGCCTGCTCCCGGCACCAAGGCGGCCCGTGTTATCGGCCTTGCCGAAGACATTGCCCGCAACATGAGCGCGATTTCAGCGCGTGTTTCCTCCATCCCCGGAAAAACGGTGATGGGCATTGAACTGCCCAATGCCGACCGGCAGATGGTTGCCTTGAAAGAACTCGTCGCATGTGAGGCTTTTGCCCACAGCAAGGGCATGTTGCCGATCATCCTTGGCAAGGACATTGCTGGCGAACCGATTGTCGCTGACCTTGCCGCTATGCCGCACTTGCTGGTCGCGGGGACCACGGGTTCAGGCAAGTCGGTAGGCCTGAACTGTATTTTGCTGTCGCTGCTCTATCGCCTGACGCCTGCCGAATGCCGGATGATCCTGATCGATCCCAAAGTGCTGGAACTGAAAAGCTACGACGACATCCCGCACTTGCTTTCACCCGTGGTGACGGAGCCTGCCAAGGCGGTTCGTTCGCTCAAGTGGGCGGTTGAGGAGATGGAGCGGCGCTATCGCATGATGTCGAGCGTGGGCGCGCGCAACCTGTCCGGCTTTAACGAGCGTGTGCGCGCTGCCATTGCCAAGGGCAAGCCGCTTGGGCGCCGTGTGCAGATCGGCTTTGATCCGGATACGGGCGAAGAACTGTTCGAGGAAGAGCAGCTCGATTACGAAGTCCTGCCGCAAATCGTTCTGATCGTTGACGAACTGGCTGACCTCATGGTGACAGTCGGCAAGGAAATAGAGGTTCTGATCCAGCGCCTCAGCCAGAAGAGCCGTGCGGCGGGCATCCACCTTATCATGGCGACGCAGCGCCCGTCGGTCGATGTCATCACCGGCGTTATCAAGGCGAACCTGCCCACCCGCATCAGCTTCAAGGTGACAAGCCGGATCGACAGCCGCACCATTCTGGGCGAGCAAGGGTCCGAAATGCTGCTGGGCAAGGGCGATATGCTCTACAAGCCCAATACAGGCGCGCTTGTGCGCGTCCACGGGCCGTTTGTTGCA
>JAGREQ010000184.1 GCA_020446465.1 Novosphingobium sp.
CAAGTTCACGCAACAAGGCGGCCCGCCTGCCGATAAAACGATCCCGCCGGCGGCGCATCGCACGGGCCGCGCGCCGGTCTACCGCGAGGCTGGCCCCTGTTTTGGCATCGCGCCCGTCGGAAAATATCCGCACGCCGATATCGCGGATTGTGTCGCCTTCATAAAGGCACCACCCGATCGAATTTGTGCCGATATCCAGTCCCAGCCTTGTGGTCATAGCCTGTTCCCCTGCAAGTTGATCATTGACACGCTAATGGATTGATTGGATAAAAGCGACTTCAGAAATCGCAGGTCCGGTTGTTAACAAGCAGCTTGACTGCACCAAATAAGGCGGGGGCTACGGCCCCCGTTTTTCGTTTCATGGCCAGGTGTGCCTCAGGTGCGCCGTTGAGTTGATACGCCAAATCGAACTAGTGATAATGCACGCTATCGTTAGTGCGGTTGACGAAACGCCTTCAGGCGGGGCATTCTGCCAGATGTGAACGAGCATCGGAATCCTTTGCCTGCAGAACCTGCTTCTACAGAACTGGCAGCGGTGGATGGCGCTGTGCTATCCGCCGCACGCCGGGCGATGGCGCCTAATTCCTGGCGAGCGTTGAAAGCCGATCTCAAGGTCTTCGCGCAATGGGCCGCACGCCTGCATGTGCCGAGCCTTCCGGCCTCGCCCGATGTGGTGGCGCAATTCCTGCGCGAGCAGGCGGCGGCGGGCAAAAAGGCGGCGACCTTGTCGCGCTATGCCAGCTCCATCGCGCGGGCGCATGGCCTCGCCAATCTGGCCGATCCCACCCGCACCGAACTGGTGCGGCTTGAGCTAAAGGCGCAGCGCCGTGCCTTGGGCGTGCGGCAAAAACAGGCCCGCGGGCTTCGGTTCCGGGGCGATGTGGCCGATCCGCTGGCGGCGTCGGGGCCGTTAGGCGTGTGTGTCGAGGCCATGCTCGCTGCGGCACCGGATAATTTGAAGGGGTTGCGGGACAGGGCCTTGCTCAGTCTCGCTTTCGATACGGGCCTTCGCCGGTCGGAAATCGTGGCAGTGCATTGGCTGCATGTGGAGAGAGGCAACGCAGGCGCTGGTCGGCTGTTCGTGCCCCGCTCAAAATCCGATCAGGAAGGCGCTGGAACTTATGCTTATCTGTCAGCGCGCAGCATGGCCGCGCTGGATCACTGGCGGGCAGCGTGCGCCATTGGGGAAGGCGCAGTCTTTCGGCGCTTGCATCATGCGCGTATGCGCGCGGGCGAAGACGTGTGGACGCCGGGGGCGGGGCTTTCGGCCCAATCCGTCACCTTGATATACAGGGCGATGCTGGATGCGGCCCATACCGCAGGATTGCTGGGTGATGTGCCGCAGGCCGACTATGCCGATTGGCGGCGCGCGCTGACGGCCCACTCAACGCGGGTGGGGCTAACGCAGGATCTGTTTGCCGCGGGACAGGATCTGGCCGGGATCATGCAGGCGCTGCGCTGGAAAAGCCCGCAACAACCCGCCCGCTATGCCCAGGCGCTGGCCGTGGAAGCCAACGCGGCGGCCAGGGTGGTAGGCAAGTTGTAGGCTCTTCCAGCCCGGCTACAGTAGCGCCAAGTAATTGCATTGTAACATATTGTGTTTCACAACACCGCATATGGGCACGGGGCAGACATTGGGCGCGCGCATTCTGGCGCTGATTGCAAAAAGGCCAATGAAGGCAGCCGAAATTGCGCGATCACTCAATGTGGAACGGCAGAACGTCAACGCGCTGCTCTATGGTGCGCTAAAGCCGCAGGTCAGGAAGGATGGCGCGCACCGCTGGAATCTGGCGAAAGGAACCTTCCAGGCTACGCAGCAAAGGCAGACAAACGCTTATGCCGGCCTGTTCAATTATTATCTTGATGCCCTGGCAGCTGACGCAGGGCAGGAAGTGTCCGTCTTTGCCAGTAGTCGTTTTGAACTCGATTATGCGCGGTTGGAGGCATGGCCGGATGAAGATGGCGCGTGGACTGGTGATGAAAGCGTGCGTCAATTGCTCGCCCGGCAACGCAAGGATTCCCGCAACCGCATAGTGTGGCTGGGCTGGCCGGTTATGTTGCGCAAGGCACGCTCTGCCAAAGGCTGGGAAGGTGCATTTGTGGAGCCGGTCCTGCTTTGGCCTGTCGAGGCCGATCCGGCACAGGGTGGCCGTCCCCGGATTGCGCCCGACCCGCAACTGAATGCGGCTGCGCTCAAGGCGCTGGTGGGCGCGGATCAGGCGCTTGCAGAGGCGCTGGACCTTGCCGAAACGCTGGGCCTGGATGAAGCAGAGGAACCCGACGCGGAGGATATAGCCTGCTGCCTCCACGCGGAACGACCATATTGGCCATGGATTGATCGGCCCGATCCTGTAACGCTTGCCCAAGGCCCTGCGCTGGATGATCCGGCAGCGCAGCAGGGCATCTACAACGCCGCCGTTGTCGTGCTGGGAGAGCGTAGCGGTTTCACCGCGGGGCTGGAGCGTGAGCTGTCGGACTTGCGCCATGTGCCCAACAACACAATTGCCCGAAGCGCACTTGGACATTTGTTGGAAGATGGCACGGGCCAGCCCATAGCTTACCCGCCTCCTGCTGTGCTGGAAGTGCTCCCTCTGAACGCTGAACAGCGAGCTGCCGTGGCTGCCGCAATGAGCAGGCCCGTCACGGTTGTCACCGGGCCGCCGGGCACTGGAAAATCGCAAGTTGTCACAGCGATTATCGCCAACGCGGCTTATGCTGGCCAACGCATCCTGTTTGCCAGCAAGAACCATCAGGCTGTCGATGTGGTGGAAGCGCGGGTCAACTCGCTGACCCCTTATCCGGCCTTGTTGCGGATGGGGGCCAAAACAGTGCAGGCTGTGTTGGCCGATCGGTTGAACGGCATTCTTTCACAACGCGCCGATGCAAGTGTGCCTGAACGTCACGCCCATGTCGGGCGCACCCTGGCCAAGGCCACGACACGTCTTGCTGAAATAGATCAGGCGCTGGAACGGGTTCGCACTCTTGCGAATGACATCGCCCAGCGGGATGCCTTGCTGACAGATTTTCGCGAAAGGCTGGGTGCGGAACGCTGGAACGCGCTTGCGACGTTTGATCCGGCGCAGGCAACCGCCGACCTTGCGGCTTTTGGCAAAGCGGCAGAACGTGCCAGTCGGGAAAACCAGACCATTTTTGTTCGCATGTTGTGGCCTTTCTTGCGTCAGGGGCGGGAAGAAGCCCTGACTGCCGCATTGGCGCCAGTCAGGCGCATGGCAGATGCTCTGGCTGTCCCTGAAACTGCGACAAGGCCTTGGTGCACGGCATTGAAAGCTGCCATTGCCACCGCTGGCGATGCGCGCGCGGTTCTGGCAAGCGAACAGGAACTGTCCTCTCTTGGCGATCCGGGGCAGCATGCACAGGAACGCCTTGACGTCCAGCGGTCGCTTGGGGTTGCGTCAATCACTGCGTTTGAATGCTGGTTGGCGGAGCAGGGCGCGCGCCTGTCCCAATCCCAGCGCAAGGCCCTTGGCGATTATATCGCCTTGCTGCGCAGTATTGCCCGCACACAAGAGGATGGCGGCGCTGTGGCACGGGCCAGTTGGGCGAAGTATTACAAACTTGCCGCAGAAGTTTCTTCCTGTCTGCCGGGCTGGGCTATCACGTCGCTATCAGTCAAAGGCCGGGTTCCCTTTGACAGCGGCTTGTTCGACCTTGTTATTATAGACGAGGCAAGCCAGTGCGACATCGCTTCTGCCTTGCCGTTGCTTTTCCGCGCGAAACGGGCTGTGGTTATTGGCGATCCACGACAATTGCGCCACATTACCCGCCTGCCCGAACAGAAGAACCATGCCTTGATGCTGGCCCATGGTGTGATGGAAAACCCCGGCCCTGCATGGAGTTATGCGGAATCGAGCCTCTATGATCTGGTCGCCAGCAGGGTTCCGGCTGATGCCATCATCGGTTTGCGCGACCATCACCGGTCGCACCCCGACATTATCGGCTTTTCAAACGAGGTGTTCTACAAGGGTGCATTGCGCGTCGCGACGGACCAGGCCCGGTTGGCTTCTCCAGACGGGCCGGCTTTGCGCTGGATAGATGTGGTGGGCGCGGTGGAGCGCCCGCGCAGTGGCAGCGCCCGCAACGTACCTGAAGCGCAATCCGTTCTGGCTGAATTGCGCCGGTTGACACTGGAACAGGATTATCGTGGGACGATCGGTGTGGTTACGCCGTTTCGGGCGCAGGCCAACTTCATTCGCGAACGGATCGAAACAGACCCTGCCTTGCGCGCTGTCCTGGCGGCGCGCGACATTCGGGTCGGCACGGCCGATACGTATCAGGGTGACGAACGTGATCTCATGATCTTTTCGCCTGTGCTCGCAGCCGGGATGACGGACGGCGCGGCTGTTTTTCTGGCCCGTGATGCCAACCGTATCAATGTGGCGCTGACCCGCGCGCGTGCGGCATTGGTGGTGGTGGGTGACAAGACCGTCTGTGCAGGAGAAAAAGTGCCGATCCTGGCGCGTCTGGTGCGCCATGCAGAAGCCGTCGCATCACGCAGGCCCGATAATCGTCCGGCCCAGCCTGCCGGCAGTCCCGATTACCCGTGGGTGCCTGATCCGGACAAGGTATCGGATTACGAAAGGGATCTCTATCGCGCCCTTGCACAGGCAGGCATCTATACCATCCCTCAGCACCCGGTAGATGCCTATCGGCTTGATCTGGCGCTGATTGCCCCGGATGGTCGCCGGTTGGATATCGAAGTGGATGGCGAACGCTACCACCTTGATCCCTGGACACGTGAACGCCTCCACAAGGATTTGCTGCGCGACATGCGTATGGTGGAAATGGGCTGGGACGTCCGGCGTTTTTGGGCGGTGCAGGTCCGCGATGATATGGCGGGATGCGTGGCTGCTGTGCAAAGCTGGCTTGACAGTGAGGCTGCTCCGCCCACTCCATAGAGCATTTCGAGAAAAAGCTGGCAGACTTTTTCGGCCAGGAAATGCGACAAATCAAATGCCTGCCGTAATCA
>JAGREQ010000185.1 GCA_020446465.1 Novosphingobium sp.
GATCGAGGATGTGACCACGCGTGAGGCTGACCTTGAAGATGTGTTCGTCAACCTGACATCTGGCAGCGGCGGCGCGCTGGCCGGGTCCGAACCGGCAGTCTGATTGTAACGTGGTGGCAACCCGGCCTTATGACGTGCTCGTCATCGGTTCCGGCGCAGCCGGGCTGACGGCCGCGCTCGCGCTGGCGCAGGAACACCGCGTGCTCGTGCTGGCCAAGGGCGCGCTCAATTCCGGCTCGACCGCATGGGCGCAAGGCGGAATCGCCGCCGTGCTGGACGCGGGCGACACGTTTGAAAACCATATCCGCGATACAATGATCGCAGGCGCAGGACTCAATCGGCAGGAAACGGTCGAATTCGTGATCGAACGCGCACCCCAGGCGATCGAGCGGCTGCGCGAACTGGGTGTGCCTTTCAATACCGAAGGGCCAAACCTCCACCTCACGCGCGAAGGCGGGCATTCCCACCGGCGGATTGTCCATGTTGACGATGCCACGGGATGGGCCGTGCAGGCTGCACTGCTGAAAGCGGCGGAGGAACACCCCAACATTACCCTGCTGCCCAATCACACCTGTATCGACTTCATCACCGGCAGACATGAAGTGCGCTATTCCGGGTCGGGCCGGGTTTGGGGCGTCTATGCGCTGGACACCTTGACTGGCCGGGTCGAAGCGCACGTGGCGCATGTCACCGTGCTCGCGAGTGGCGGGGCCGGGCGTTGCTATCTTTTTTCAACTGCCCCGCGCGGCGCAACGGGCGATGGCATCGCCATGGCCTGGCGGGCAGGCGCGCGCGTGGGCAATATGGAAATGATGCAGTTCCACCCGACCTGCCTTTACAATCTGGAAGTGAAAAACTTCCTCATTACCGAGGCTGTGCGCGGCGAAGGCGGGCGGCTTATCAACCCGCGCACTGGCAAACGGTTCATGGAGTTCTACGATCCGGAGCGGCTGGAACTGGCCCCGCGCGATATCGTTGCGCGCGCGATCGATTCTGAAATCAAACGCTTCGGGCTGGACTATGTGCATCTCGATATCAGTCACAAACCAGCCGATTTCGTAACCGGGCACTTCCCGACGATCCACGAAAAGCTGTTATCGCTGGGAATCGACATGACGACCGGGCCGATCCCCGTTGTCCCGGCCCAGCATTACACATGCGGCGGGGTGATGATCGACCTTGACGGACGCACCGATCTGCCGGGGCTTTATGCGGCCGGTGAATGCACTGAAAGCGGGCTTCACGGGGCCAATCGTCTTGCGTCAAACAGTCTGCTGGAATGCTTCGTGTTTGGCGATGCGGCCGCGCGCCACATCCTCGCCAACTGGGACAGTTTTGAAGCCCCCCCGCCCATCTGCCCGTGGGATGAAAGCCGCGTAACCGATTCCGACGAAGAAGTGGTCATCAAGCAGAACTGGACCGAAATTCGCCGTTTCATGTGGAACTATGTCGGCATCGTGCGCACGACCAAGCGGCTGGAACGCGCGCAGCACCGGATCAAACTGCTGAACGGCGAGGTGAACGAATACTACGCCCATTTCCGCGTTTCGACCGATCTTATCGAACTGAGAAACCTGCTGCAAAGCGCCGACCTTATCGTGCGCAGTGCCTTGAAACGCCATGAAAGTCGCGGACTGCACTATATCCTCGACTATCCCGACACCAACCAATCCCCCACTGATACCGTGCTGGTTCCCTGATTATGTGACCAGGGAAACTTTCCAACTGGTCAGCATCCCGTTCCATGCTAGAACACGCGGCCAGACAGCGCATGGATTCGGTGCGCACCACGATAAAGGAGATGATGAATGGGAAGGCTTGAAGGCAAGGTTGCCGTCATTACCGGCGGCGTCAGCGGGATCGGGCTTGGCACTGTGGAACTGTTCGTGGCCGAAGGCGCGAAAGTTGCGGTGGGCGACATTCAGGACGATCTTGGCAAGGCCTTGCAGGACCGTTTTGGCGGCGATGTGATCTATGTCCACACCGATGTGACCCGTGAAGCGGCAATCGGTGCGCTGGTGAATACTGCCGTGGAAACCTTCGGCAAGCTGGACATCATCTTCAACAATGCCGGCGCGGGCGGCGACATGTCACCGATGACCGACCTTGGGGAAGAAGGGTTCAATCGCACGCTCGCCCTGCTCGTCAATTCGGTGATGTTCGGTCACAAGCACGCCGCAAACCAGTTCATCAAGCAAGGCACCGGCGGGGCGATCATCTCCACCGCCAGTGCCGCTGGCCTGCAAGGCGGCTGGTCTGGCGCGGCCTATACCGTCGCCAAACATGCCGTCACGGGCATCGTGCGACAGGCCGCTGCCGAACTTGGCCCGCATGGCATCCGTTCCAACGCCATCTGCCCCGGCGTGATCATGACACCAATCATGGCCAATACATTCGGTGTCCCGGCGCAGGAAGCAACCGAGTTCGAAGGCTATCTGAGCGAGAAGATCGGCACGATCGTCCCATCGCGGCGCGCCGGTTTCCCCAACGACATCGCCGAAGCTGCGCTGTATCTTGGCAGTGACGGCAGTGACTATGTGAATGGCGTGCTGCTGCCTGTCGATGGCGGGTCAACAGGTGTTGTCACCGGGCCATTTTCCAAGGTGATGATTGATTCGGCAGCCGAATTCAACAAATCGAAAGGCCGCTGACCGGCCTGTTTCCGATTCGCCGACAGCAAGCCGTCTCTCGTCAGAAACGGCCTGTCGGCGGCTTCTTCACTTGCCCGCTAAGGCACGTCCGTTGGTCGCAAACGGGCTTGCCCACCACTGCATGAAAACGGCACTCGGCCCTTTGAGGTTACCGCGTAGAGCGTTCGCGTTAACGGTAAGGGGAAAGCCATGGTTCATCGTGTGGATCTTACGGCCCTGCAAGGAGAAAGAGCCATGCAGGACCGGCGCAGGGAAACGCGCAAGAACACCGATATCGCCGTGAACTGCCGGGTTGATGCCCACGTTTACCCGACTCGCGTGTTCAATTTTTCAAACAACGGGTGCCAGGTCGAATTGCCGACCGGCTCTGTCATGCCCGGATCGCGCGTGTTGATTGAACTCAACCGCAGGCTGGTCTTTCCCGCCACGGTGCGCTGGGCTGTGGGCGACCGGGCCGGGATGGAGTTTGCCAGCCCACAGCACGGGGCCATGCTGGAACAACTCCACGCAAGCCGCAGCAGCAGAACCGGCGCGCACGCAAGCACACATTAAAAGCACCACAAGTTACCCAGGCCCGGGTCGCATCGGGCAGTGATGAGGGTGTCGGGCGGCGGGGTGTCGGTCAGATTGTTTCAATCAGCCGGTCATCTGCCGCCCGATAAATATCAGTGCCGCTCCAGCGAACTTAACGCCGAATAACTGCCATAGCTCGCCACAAAAAACGGCACACAATAGGTCAGCAACAGCTTCCAGACGACCAGATCGTGTGCGCCGGTCAGCACATCGCCCTGATTGATGAGGTTGAGCAATGTGCCGACAAGCACTGCCACCCAGATCGAACGCTTCAGAACCGGAAAGGTGAAAGTCCGCCTTAAAACCTGCCCCCGGTTCATCTGTTCATCTCCATCAACACAACAATCCTTCCTGCCCGCGTCGCCATTCGTCCACGCAAGCGGCTTCTCTATGTTGTTCTTTTTTCAATTTGGGAAAAATTTTTTTTGACTCTTGCACATTGCGCCAGTGGAGGTTTGACCACGCGTCGCGCCTTGCCGCATTGCAGCGCAAACGCGCCAGACAGGGTTAATCAAGATTTACCCTCTTGCGTCTGAATCCCGGGTTAAGCACTATGGCTAGTGTGTGGTGACCGGGGGGTATACACTAGACCTTGAATCCGTGGCAGCTCAGTGGGCATCAGACCAGCAGGCGGATCGAGGTCTTGTTCTTTCCCGTGATCGGCACGACTTGGGGATAGACCGGGGATAAGTAATTCACCGTCTGTCGCCGGATTCGGATAGGATGGATTTTCGCCTTTCCGAATCGAACACAGTGGGAACGCGTGGCCGGCGCGCATCAAATCAGGTGCACCGGAATGGGGGCGAAGCAATTATGGATTTCAAGAGTGGAGATGGTGCTGCGATGGGTCCTGATGCGGAGCTGGATATGGAAGCGGGCGACACCGGCGCCAGCGCCGATACTGCGCCTGAAACATCGGCCAAAAAACCTGCAAGGGAACCTGTCATGGCAATGAATTCAGACGATCGTGGCTCTGACGATCTGGTTAGTTCGATGGCCGTTGATGCCATGGCCGCGGCTGCGCGTGCGACTGCCGAAGCCGACAGCAAGGCTTCCAGCAGCAAGAGCGTGAATGCCCGCCGGTTCGATATCCAGACCGATTCCAGCCGCGATGCCAGGCTGACCGCATTCGGCAAGGAAACGCTGATTGACCGTTATTTGCTGCCCGGCGAAACTTTCCAGGATCTGTTCGCCCGCGTCGCGGATGCCTATGCCGACGATGCCGGCCATGCCCAGCGGCTCTACGATTATATTTCCAACCTCTGGTTCATGCCTGCAACGCCCGTGCTGTCCAACGGCGGCACCGGGCGTGGCTTGCCGATTTCCTGCTATCTCAACTCGGTCGATGACAGCCTCGAAGGCATTGTCGGCACCTGGAACGAAAACGTCTGGCTTGCCAGCCGCGGTGGCGGCATTGGCACATACTGGGGCCATGTCCGCGGCATTGGTGAGCCAGTGGGCCTTAACGGCAAGACCAGCGGCATCATCCCCTTCGTGCGGGTGATGGACAGCCTGACGCTGGCCATTTCGCAAGGTTCGCTGCGGCGCGGATCGGCGGCCTGTTATCTCGACATCAGCCACCCGGAAATCGAGGAGTTCCTCGAAATCCGCAAACCGTCGGGCGACTTCAACCGCAAGGCGCTCAACCTGCACCACGGTGTGCTGCTGACTGACGCCTTTATGGAAGCGGTGCGCGATGGCGCCGAATTTGAACTGAAAAGCCCCAAGGATGGCTCTGTCCGCAG
>JAGREQ010000186.1 GCA_020446465.1 Novosphingobium sp.
CTCTTCATTGGCGATGACGGCAAACGGCGCGCCGTCGCTGGTGGCAACGATCTCGAAACCGGGGGCAAACTGCGTCACCTTGTCGCCGTGGCTCATCCACACCTGATGCCGTTCGCCTTCGGCCCAGAGGCCATCGAACAGCGCGCAGCCCTTCGTGACTGTGAGATAAGCGCGGCCAAATTCGCCGCCTTCGCCTGTTTCATGGCCCGGCTTTACTTCGCCGCCAAGCTGGTGGCTCATCACTTGCTGGCCATAGCAAATGCCAAGGATCGGAATGCCGGCGTCGAACAGTGCCTGCGGCGCGCGGGGTGAACCCTCGTCACAGACGGACGCCGGGCCGCCCGACAGGATGATCCCCTTCGGGGCCAGCCGGGCAAAGGCGTCTTCCGCCATGGTGAAGGGCGCGATCTCGCAATAGACCCCGGCTTCGCGCACACGGCGGGCGATAAGCTGGGTGACCTGGCTGCCGAAGTCGACAATAAGGATGGAATCGGGGGCGTGTTGGTCGTGCATGGACACGCGCGTTAGGGTGAGGCCCGCTTATTCGCAAGAGCCGTTGCGTGCCACAATTTGGGGCGGGTCCACATTTTGCGCCCACTCCTGCCAAAACCTGGTCTATGGGCACTGCAGTTGATGGCAGGGTGATTCTGCACCGGGCACTGGCAGGTCCGGGAAAGGGGTTTTGAAGGAGTGAAAGTGATGAGCGCCAATCCCGACGCGACCGGCGAGACGGAAGTGATGCTGGCCAAGGCCGGCGTGCTGATCGAGGCTCTGCCTTATATGCGCCGCTATGCGGGCAAGACCTTTGTCATCAAATATGGCGGTCATGCAATGGGCGACCCGGAAACGGCGCGCGATTTTGCCCGCGATGTGGCCTTGCTGGGTGCAGTGGGCATCAACGTCGTTGTCGTGCACGGTGGCGGGCCGCAGATTGGCGCCATGCTGAAGAAGCTGGGTGTGGAATCAAGCTTTGTCGACGGGCTGCGCGTGACCGACAAACAGACTGCGGAAATCGCCGAAATGGTGCTGTGCGGCGCGATCAACAAGGAACTGGTGGGCGGCATCAACAACGCTGGCGGCAGGGGGCTTGGCATTTCGGGCAAGGATGGCAAGCTGGTGACAGCGCGCAAGCTGACCCGCACTCGCAAAGATCCTGACAGCGCGATCGAACAAGTGGTGGATCTCGGCTTTGTGGGTGAGCCGGTTCATGTCGATACGCGCATCATTGAAACTGCCGTATCCGCCGGGCTTATACCGGTCATCGCCCCAATCGGCGCGGATGAGGAAGGCCATACCTACAATATCAACGCTGATACAATGGCAGGCGCGGTTGCTGCTGCGCTGGGGGCCGCGCGCCTGTTCCTGCTGACGGATGTGCCGGGCGTGCTCAACAAGAACGGTGACTTGCTGACAGACCTGACGCCAGCCGACATTGCCGGGCTGGCAAAGGATGGCACGATCTCTGGCGGGATGATCCCCAAGCTGGAAACCTGCGTGCACGCGGTGGAGGCCGGGTGTGAAGCCGCCGTCGTGCTGGATGGCCGCGTGCGCCATGCGATGCTGCTGGAAATCTTTACCTCACGCGGGGCGGGCACACTGATCCGCGCCTGATGGGCTGAAATGATGGCCGGGGGCGGTTCGGCTTGAACACCGGGCACCCCCTCGGCTAACAGGCAGCACGACAACGCCTTTCATACAGGGGGCCGCACCTTGCTACTTTATACGCTGGTCGACATTATCGGCTATCTCATCAACATCATCGTCATCCTGGTGATCGTGCAGTTCGTGCTCAGTCTGCTGATCGCGTTCAACGTGGTCAACATGCACAACCAGCTTGTTGCCTCGCTGTGGAAAGCGGCCAATGCATTGCTGGAGCCATTGCTGCGCCCGATCCGCCGTATCATGCCCGATACGGGGATGCTGGACTTGTCGCCGATGGTGCTGATTATCGGGCTTGTCATCGTGCAGAAAATCCTCACGGGCATTGCCCTTAGCGCGATGTGACGAGGGTTTCCCAATGACTGCTGAACTGATCGACGGCAAAGCCTTTGCCGCCAGCCTGCGGGACAAGGTCGCCATTCTTGCCGCTACATTTGAAAGCAAGGCCATGCGCAAGGCGGGCCTTGCCGTGGTGCTGGTGGGTGATGATCCGGCCAGCCATGTCTATGTCCGCTCCAAGGGCCAACAGACCGTGGCTGCCGGCATGGCGAGCTTTGAACACCGCCTGTCCCACACCGCCAGTGAGGACGAGCTGCTGGCCCTGATCGACAAGCTCAATCAGGATCGTTTTGTCGATGGCATCCTGGTGCAACTGCCCCTGCCCGATCACATGGATGAACAGAAAGTCATTGCCGCGATTAATCCGGACAAGGACGTGGACGGCTTCCATGTCATCAATGCCGGGCGGCTCGCCGTGGGGTTGCCGGGCTTCGTGCCTTGCACGCCGCTTGGCTGCGTCATGTTGCTGAAAGACAGGCTGGGCAGCCTTGCCGGGCTTGATGCGGTGGTGATCGGCCGTTCCAACATTGTCGGCAAACCGATGGCCCAGTTGCTGATTGCCGAAAGCTGTACCGTCACTGTCGCGCACAGTCGCACGAAAAACTTGCCGGACGTGGTGCGCCGGGCTGACATTGTCGTTGCCGCTGTCGGGCGGGCTGAAATGGTAAAGGGCGACTGGATCAAGCCGGGCGCAACCGTGATCGACGTTGGCATCAATCGCCTGCCGCCCGAACCGGGCGCGGACAAGGGGCGACTGGTCGGCGATGTGGACTTTACAGGCGCGAGCGCGGTGGCAGGGGCGATTACGCCCGTTCCCGGCGGTGTCGGCCCGATGACGATTGCCGTATTGCTTCGCAACGCATTGGTTGCCGCTTACCGGAACGAAGGGCTGAAACTTCCGGCTGACGCCATCTGAACGAGGCAGGCTGGCGCAACTTATTGGAGCGTGGGCGGCGAATCGTCCCCGCCGCTGCGACGGCCAAAGAATTGCATCAGTTGGACCAGAAGATCACAGCGGGTGGAAAGATCCGGCGCTTCGAGCAATGCCTGTTTGGCCGCTTCGTCAAACGGCGCGATCTGGGCCACGCCATTGATAAGCGAGGTATCATCGAGCTTTTTGACCGAGTCCCAGTCCACCGAATAGCCCAGTGCATCGGCAAAAGCCTGGCTGTTGCGTTCAAAGTCCGCACGCTCCACCGCGCTTAGAAACTCGTCCTGCGGCTCTTCAATCAGTTCCGCCTCGACCTGACGAAAGCTGGTCGTGACATCCAGTTCGCGCAGGATGCGAAAGCGGCACTCGCCCTCCAGCACAAGGTTGAAGCGTCCGTCGTCCAGCGCTTCAACGTCGCTTATCCGCCCTACGCACCCCACTGAATAGAGTGGCGCGCCTTCGCGCGACTCGGTCGGCTGGATCATCCCGATGCGCTGGTCGCGTACCAGGGCATCGCTCACCATCGCGCGATAGCGTGGCTCGAAGATGTGAAGCGGCAGTTGCAGGCCCGGAAACAGAATCGCGCCAGCGAGAGGGAAGATGGAAAGGCGCGTAGGAGTCATGGCCCGCAGTGCCGTCGTTCAGCCGAACAGGATTGTCGAAAGGCGGCGGCGGGTGGCTGCGACCCACGGGTCTTCCAGCCCGACTGCCTCAAAAATTTGCAGCAACTTTGCCTTGGCGGCACTGTCATTCCATTCCCGGTCTGCCGTTATCATGGAAAGCAGAATATCTGCGGCATCGTCGCGTGCCCCTGCGGCAAAGGCGCCTGTTGCATAGGCCAGTTGCGCATCCATATCGGCGGGATTGGCAGCCGCAGCGTTCCGCAATGCGTCAAGCGCACCCGCATCGGGCCTCTCGGCAGCCAGTTCTATCGCCGAGCGCGCCTGTGCAATTGCAGGGTCGGCGGCCACATCTTCGGGCAATGCAGCAAGCGCAGCCTGTGCTTCATCCAGCTTGCCAGCCTCGGCCAGTGCGCGCAGCAGCCCGGCATGGGCTTCGACCTTGTCTGGCGCCATTTCAACGATCTGGGCAAAGATACCTGCGGCTCGTTCCGCATCGCCGGACGCCAGCACATTTTCGCCCATCTTGATAAGCGGGGCGACGTCCTGTGCTTTCTCCGCTGCCCCACCGTTTGCGCCCGGCTGCACAGGGATCTGCGCCAGAATCTGGTCGAGCATCTGTTTAAGCTGCGATTCGCTGCGGGCATTGGTGAGATCGGCCACTGGCTGACCCTGGAACAGGGCATAGACCGTGGGGATGGATTTTACCTGAAACTGCGCGGCGATGAACTGTTCTTCATCGACGTTGATCTTGGCCAGAATCACGCCTTTGTCGGCATATTCCGCGGCAACCTTTTCCAGCACGGGGGCCAGCGCCTTGCACGGCCCGCACCATTCAGCCCAGAAATCGACGATGACGAGGCTGGTCATCGAAGGTTCGACAACATCCTTGCGGAAACGGTCGACTGCTTTCTGTTCGTCGATATTCAAACCCATGCTGGCCAAGTGAAATTCCCCCGGATTGTGGCTCATATTGCGTTCGGTCTTATGTGGGGTCGGGGGCCTGTTTGTGAAGGGGAAAGAAAATTGACGAATTTTTCCCTTGCCGGGTTCGAAAGCCAATGCTAACCGCGCGCCTCACCCGGCCCGCAGGCACTTGCCAGATGCGGGCACCCGGAAACGGGACCGGCGCCAGAGCGGGCGTAGCTCAGGGGTAGAGCACAACCTTGCCAAGGTTGGGGTCGAGAGTTCGAATCTCTTCGCCCGCTCCAGTTTTCCTAAGAAAACCAATGATTTCCAGAAGGTCGCGCCAGCGGCTTTTTCTGTGATTTTGCGCCGGGTGACCACCGGGTGACCACCAAAATTAAATTTCTGGAGGGGAATGCCTTCCCCTGAGCCGGAGCCGCTTTGCTGTCTCCGGCTACCCCTTCTGCGGGGGCAATCCCCCCGCAACGCCCCCGGGAAGAGTG
>JAGREQ010000187.1 GCA_020446465.1 Novosphingobium sp.
CAGTATTGACGATGATGTCGGCACCTGCGCGCAATGCCGTGTCGATCCCGGTCTGAAATGCAAAGGCCAGACCACGATTGCGCCGATGACGAACGATGTGATGAACCCCAAGCCGCCTTGCGACACCGCTCGTGTCATCGCTGCTGCCATCGTCGATGACGAGATACTCGATCCTGGATATCCCTGGAATTGAGCGCGGGAGGGCGGCCAAGGCGTCGCTCAGCGTGCCTGCTTCGTTATAGCAGGGGATCTGGATAATTAGCTTCGTCATGACCTACCGAATAGCATGCTGAAAAAGTTCCATACGAACTATTCGCCTGCTGTTAAGCATAATAAGTTTAACTTTGGTAAACCATAAAACTCCCGCATCTGTGCGAATTGGGCGCCAAGGCACTGGTGCGCCGGTGAAAATTTCCGGGACAAATGCCGGGCAGTGGCAACGAAGAAATGCGTCTGGAGCCTACCGTTTGGGGCTGCAATTGTCGCTGGATCGTCTATCAGCAGTGCCATTCCATTGGGCATAGGGTGCCCATATCATTTACCGCAGGGGAACACGTGGACAAGGTCGAACGATCAGGATTGCTGATGGCGATGTTCGGCTTTGCGATCTTTTCATTCGGCGATACCATCATCAAGTCCATCGACGGAGCCTTTCCGCCGATCGCGCTTGGTGCGCTGCGGTTCAGCTTTGGTTCGGTTTTTCTGGGCGTTCTCCTCGCCTTACGAGAGGGCAGGGCAGGCTTTGCAATCCGCCATCCCGCTGCACAATTGCTGCGTGCGACAGGCATTTCCATCGCTACGGTGATGATCTTTGTCGCATTTTTCGCCATGCCGCTGGCCGACGCCACTGCCATTCTGTTTGTCAGCCCAATGATTACCGCCACGCTGGCCGCGCTGTTCATGGGGGAACGCGCACGCTTGTCATTGCTGGGGGCGAGCATCTTTGCCTTTTCCGGTGTCCTGCTGATCGTGCGTCCGGGATTCGATCATTTCAACTGGGTCATGCTGATGCCGCTTGGTTCTGCGATGGGTATGAGTATGCTCATCATCGGCAACCGTATGGTGGCCGGACATGCCAGTTCGCTTGCCATGCAATTCGTTCTGGCGGCATTTGCCAGTCTCTTGCTGGTGACGGCGACAATCGTTTTCCAGACCTTTAATATTGGTCCGGCCATCGACGGTTGGCCAAAGTGGTCTGTGCTGGCCAAGGTCGCCGTAGTCGCCTGTTCATCGAGTTTTGGCCACTGGCTGGTTTACATGGGCACGACGCGGGCAGGGGCATCTCTGGTCGCTCCGATGACGTATGTGCAACTGCTGGTCGCGATGGTCATGGGCCTTGTTGTTTTTGGCGATTTCCCCGATGCGATCAGCCTTGCAGGGGCAGCAATGATCGTTGCTGCAGGCTTGTGGCTATGGCTTTCGGGGCGGGGCCGGGATGTCGCAGAAACCGAAGCCCCCTGATGTGGCGACACGCTGCTGGCTGTGCGAGCGGGCGTTGGGGGCCAGGATCGAATGGCACCACCCAGTGCCGAAACAGAAGGGCGGACGCGACACAGTGCCGCTTCACCCGATCTGCCATCGCGCGATCCATGCGAACTTTTCCAATGCCCAACTTGCCCGGATCGGGGATGATAGCGAGGCGCTGGCGGCTAGTCCGGCCGTGGCGACTTTTTTGCGCTGGGTGAAAGGCAAGCCGCCCGATTACCACGCGCCAACCAGGAAACGGCAGTAGCTGGATGACCCATGGGACGGAGCGGAATAATCGTAACTGGAAATTAACCATAACTGATGGAATACCCGTTCTGTCAGATCGCCGGGTTTGACCTGAACCTGGCATGATATGTGTGTCCGAGTGCGAGTGATTATATGACAAAGCGTGCATTGATAACCGGCGTGACGGGGCAGGACGGGTCTTACCTCGCAGAACTGTTGCTCGAAAAAGGTTACGAGGTTCACGGCATCAAGCGTCGCGCGTCGTCATTCAATACGCAGCGTATCGACCATATTTATCAGGATCCGCACGTCGTGCGTCCGGAACTGGTTCTACATTATGGAGACCTGACCGACACTTCCAACCTTACCCGCATCATGCGGGAAGTAGAGCCTGATGAAGTTTATAACCTTGGCGCGCAAAGCCATGTTGCAGTAAGCTTCGAAGCGCCCGAATATACTGCGGATGTCGATGCGATCGGCACGTTGCGCCTGTTGGAGGCAATCCGTTTTCTGGGGTTGGAAAAAAAGACCCGTTTCTATCAGGCGTCGACCTCGGAACTTTATGGTCTTGTTCAGCAGACGCCGCAACGAGAGACGACGCCGTTTCACCCGCGTTCCCCATACGCTGTTGCGAAGCTCTACGCTTACTGGATCGTGGTGAATTACCGGGAAGCATATGGCATGTATGCGTGCAATGGCATCCTGTTTAATCATGAGAGTCCTCGTCGCGGTGAGACTTTTGTCACGCGCAAAATTACGCGTGGTCTTGCGAACATCAGTCAGGGTCTCGAAGATTGCCTGTTCATGGGTAATCTTGATGCACTTCGCGATTGGGGGCATGCGAAGGACTATGTCCGGATGCAGTGGATGATGTTGCAGCAGGATAGCCCGGATGATTTTGTCATTGCGACTGGCCAGCAGTATTCTGTGCGTGAATTTATTCGATGGTCCGCGGAAGAGCTCGGCATAACGCTCAGCTTTCGGGGTGAAGGTCTGGACGAATGTGCTGTTGTGGAAAGCGTCAGCGGCAACATTGCTGCTTCAGTGAAGCCGGGTGACGTAATCGTGCGGGTCGATCCGCGTTACTTCCGCCCTGCAGAAGTGGAAACGCTGTTGGGTGATCCGGCAAAAGCCAAGGAAAAACTGGGTTGGACTCCGGAGATAACCGCTCGGGAGATGTGTGCCGAAATGATAGAAGCAGATCTGGATACAGCGCGTAGTCATGCGTTGTTGAAGGCCCATGGCTATAATACGCCAGTAGCGCTTGAAAACTGAGGTCAATGCACGATGCGAATATATGTCGCAGGGCATAACGGCATGGTGGGATCTGCCATCGCTCGAAAACTGCAAGCGCAAGGGGGTGAGGTAATCACCCGTACACGGGCCGAGCTTGACTTGACTGAGCAGGCTGCAGTCAGGGAGTTTTTTCAATGTGAGCGGCTCGATGCTGTTGTCCTTGCGGCAGCGAAAGTTGGCGGTATTCTTGCCAATGACACCTATCCAGCTGAATACATTTTTGAAAATCTGGCGATTGAAACCAATGTTATCCATGAGGCTTACTCTGCCGGGGTGACAAGGCTGCTCTTTCTTGGTTCATCGTGCATTTACCCCAGGATGGCAAAGCAACCGATGTCCGAATCGGCCTTGCTTACCGGCGCGCTGGAGCCGACGAATGAGCCGTATGCGATTGCCAAGATTGCCGGTATCAAGCTGTGCGAGAGTTATAATCGGCAATATGGAACAGATTACCGCAGCGTCATGCCCACGAACCTTTATGGGCCGGGTGACAATTTCCATCCAGAGAACTCACATGTCTTGCCGGCGCTGATCCGTCGATTTCACGAGGCCGTTGAAAACAGTGTCGGCGAAGTCACGATTTGGGGCACTGGTGCGCCGCGCCGTGAATTTCTCCACGTTGATGACATGGCTGCAGCGTCAATTTTTGTCTTTGGTTTACCGCCCGAACAATATGCAGCTCATGTCAAACCGATGTTAAGCCATATTAATGTTGGAACAGGGGAAGATATCGCTATTGCGGATCTTGCAAGGATGATTGCCGACGTTGTCGGTTTTGAAGGCCGGATCGTATTCGATACCTCGATGCCGGATGGTGCACCGTGCAAATTGCTTGATGTGTCGCGCCTGCGTGACATGGGCTGGACGTCGTCGATTCCGCTTCGCACGGGCATCGAGGACACCTATCGCTGGTTCGTCGATGGAAACGAACACATGCGCGCTGGCTAGATTTTGTTGGCGGATGAAGTGGTATAGGCATGAAAGGCAAGCCGCCCGATTTCTACGCGCCAACCAGGAAACGGCGGTGAAAATCGGGCAGTGCCTGTTCGGGCTGTAGATCAGGCCAGTTCGCGAGTAGGCGCTTTTGCCTCTTCGCGATCGACCTGCTGTTCCCAATCCTTGAACTCCTTGCGGCTGAGCAGGTAACGCCAGCGCGCTTCGTCGAACGAGATCAGCTTGTCACGCACGGCCTTGACGACATCGGCCTTGCGCGACTTTGACCAGTAGACATCGTGCGATTCCGGCAGGCCGGCTCGCTTGATGGCTTCGGAAACAGTCGAGTGACGGGAATATGCCATGTACTTTCTCCTACAAGCCCCCCCGTTGACGGCAACTCTCTGTTTTCAGCCTTAATTCCGCACTGACAAATATGGTCGAAATCGGGTTTACCATTTGAGTCGAGCCTTCGATGCGATGAACCGCGCGCCCATACGAAAAGGGCGGCCCCGCAGGACCGCCCTTTCGTTGAATTGGTGATGCGACCGGATCAGGCGTCGACGTGTTCCGCCAGAACGGTGAGGCCATTGGCGCCCACTTCGGCAAAGCCGCCGCGCACCTGGATTTCTTCCGGAGCGCCGCCAGCAGTCTTGTAGACCTGCACGGCGCCGTCGCGGATCGTGGACATGAAAGGCGCATGGCCTTCCAGCACGCCGAACTCGCCTTCCGTGCCGGGGACGACCACCATGTGGACTTCCTCGGAGCGGACCAGCTGAGCCGGCGTTACAAGTTCGAAGTGGAGAGCCATGGTTTAGGCGTCCTCGGCCAGCTTCTTGGCCTTTTCGACCGCTTCGTCGATACCGCCAACCATGTAGAAGGCAGCTTCGGGCAGGTGATCGTATTCACCGTCCACAACTGCCTTGAACGATTTGATCGTGTCTTCGATCTGCACGAACTTGCCGGGGATGCCGGTGAAGACTTCGGCCACGTGGAACGGCTGTG
>JAGREQ010000188.1 GCA_020446465.1 Novosphingobium sp.
CCGATGCTGATGACGACCGGCAACAAGAGCGAGATGAGCGTCGGCTATGCCACGATCTATGGCGACATGGCGGGTGGCTACAATCCGTTGAAAGACGCCTACAAGATGACGGTGTTCCGCATTTGTGAATGGCGCAACAAGCACAAACCGAAGATGGGGCTGGGGCCGGATGGCCCGGTGATCCCGGCCAACATTCTCGTCAAGCCGCCGAGCGCGGAATTGCGCCCTGATCAGCGGGACGACGATTCGCTCCCCCCATACCCCGTGCTCGACGAGATATTGCTGGGGCTGGTGGACCATGAAAAAAGCGTCGATCAGGTCGTTTCCGAAGGACATGATCGCGAGACTGTGACCCGGATCGAACGATTGCTCCATCTGGCGGAATACAAACGACGGCAGGCGCCGCCGGGTGTGAAACTTGGTTCGCGCAATTTCGGGCGGGACCGGCGTTATCCCATCACGCACAAGTTTCGCAGCGGGTAACGCGCAGCCCGGATGGGGGCTGAGTTGCCAGATATATATTGCGAATCATTCGCATTGACATTGTGCGATTGACGGGCCAAAGTTGCGATCTATTCGCAACAAGGATTTCCACTCGTGTCCAGGCAAAACCCCGTTCCTGCAACTGCCCTGCCTTTTGATCCATTCGCGGCAGTGCGCGAGCTTCCCGCTGTGCGTAGCCTTCATGGCGCGCCGCTTCACTTTGTGATGAGCTTGCGGTTCTGTGCGCTTTGCCGTGCTGCGCGACGCGATCCGCTGGCTGACCTTGCCATTCATTTCGGTAATGTTGAGGCGGCGGGCGCTGTTGTCGCACTGGCCGACGGGGTGGCGCGCATGTGGCCGGACAGCTTCGAGGTTTGCCGCCCCTGCTGCCCCCGCCTGACTGCGGACGAATCCACTCTCGCGCAAATGGCGCATTACGCGCTGGCCGGTAATCGCGGGGCCTTTTCGGCCTTGCTGGATGGTTTTGTCAGGGCAAGACGACATGATGCGCTTTATGACCTCAGCACCAATACTGTTGTTGCCTTGCAAGGTGTGATGCCCAACCACTAGCACGAAGGCATTGCATCGCTATAAGCGCGGGTCATGACAGTCACTACCCGCTTTGCCCCTTCGCCCACCGGTCGCCTTCACGTTGGCAATATCCGCACCGCGCTCCACAACTGGCTGCTGGCTCGTAAGGCCGGTGGTCGCTTCGTACTCCGGATTGACGATACTGATGCTGAGCGTAGCCGGGAAGAATATGTCGAAGCGATTCGTGCGGACCTCGCCTGGCTGGGGCTGACGCCTGACATCGAATATCGCCAGTCAGAACGGTTTGCGCTTTATGATGGGGCGTTTGAAATGCTGCGCGCGGCAGGTCGGGTCTATCCCGCCTATGAGACAGCGCAGGAACTGGACCTCAAGCGAAAGATACAATTGGGGCGCGGGCTGCCTCCCATTTATGATCGCGCCGCGCTGGACCTCAGCGATGCAGATCGCGCTGCGAAAGAGGCTGCAGGCATTGCCCCCCACTGGCGTTTCAAGCTGGATCACGATGCGCCAATCACCTGGGATGATGGCATCCGTGGGTCGCAGAAGTTTGACCCCGCCCAGTTGTCTGACCCGGTCATTCGCAGGGCGGACGGGTCATGGCTTTATATGTTGCCGAGCGCGGTTGACGATATTGCGATGGGTGTCACGAATGTCCTGCGCGGGGAGGACCACGTTTCCAATACTGCTGTGCAAATTCAGATGTTTACCGCACTTTATGCTGCACAAGGAAAGGTGCAGCATTTGCCGCGTTTCGCGCATGAGGCGCTGCTGGTTGGTGCCGAAGGAAAGCTCTCCAAAAGACTTGGTTCATTGGGTTGTGATGCCTTTCGCGATCAGGGGCTGGAGTCGCTTGCGATTACTGCGCTCCTCGCCCGGATCGGCACCTCGCAGCCGGTCGTTGCGGTGAGCGACAAGGAAGAACTGGTGGAGGGGTTCGACCTTTCCACGTTCGGGCGTGCGCCAGCCCGGTTCGATGAGGCGGAACTGCACCGGCTCAACGCGCAGATTGTCCACCAGATGCCTTTCGATGCCGTGCGCGGCCTTGTGCCGGATGGCTTTACAGAGGATGCATGGCTGACAATCCGCCCCAATCTGGAAAAGGCGAGCGAACTGGTCGAATGGTGGCAGGTAGTCACCGGCCCCGTAGCGCAGCCTGCTTTTGATGATGAGACGCGCGCCTATCTGGCAGAGGCCGCGCAGGTGGCGGCGGGCGGCAAGATTTTTGCCGGGGATGATCCCTGGCATGCGCTCACCCATACGCTGAAAGAGGCAACCGGACGCAAGGGCAAGGCGTTGTTCCTGCCGCTGCGTCAGGCACTGACCGGTATGGACCACGGCCCCGATATGAAGCAGCTTTTGCCGCTGATAGGCGAAGAAGCCGCCCGGCGCCGGCTGGAACGGGCGCAAGGCTAATGTAGCGCGAACGCCGGGTCAGCCGTTTGCGATATACGCCTATTTCTTCTTCAGCTCATCCCCGCTGAGCGTAACGACATGCAGCAGGTTGGTTGAACCGGGCGTACCAAATGGCACACCGGCCAGCGCGATCAGCTTTGACCCGGCCTTGCCGAAGCCATGACGCAGCGCCATGCGTTTGCCCTTGGCAATCATTTCTTCAAAACTGCCGATGTCACGGGTGGCAACGGCATGGGCGCCCCACAACAGCGCCAGCCGCCGCGCGGTGTTGAGCGATGGCGTCAGCACCAGCATGGGCACGCTGGGGCGTTCGCGGGCCACGCGCCGCGCCGTGCTGCCCGATCCGGTGAACACGGTAATGGCGCTGATTGGCACGGTATCGGCAATGGTCATGCAGGCATGGCTCAGCGCGTCGGCAGTGGTCGGATCCGGCGGGGTGTCAAGGAAACGCACCCGCGCCTTGTAACCTTCATCATGTTCCACTTGCCGGGCGATTCGGTGCATGATGGTCACTGCTTCTTCCGGCCAGTCCCCGGCGGCTGTTTCGGCTGACAGCATGACGGCATCGGCCCCGTCATAAACGGCATTGGCAACGTCAGAAACTTCGGCGCGGGTCGGCGTTGGCGCTGAAATCATCGATTCGAGCATTTGCGTCGCCACGATGACCGGCTTGCCCAGCGTGCGTGCGGCATTGACGATCCGCTTTTGCAGTGGCGGCACGTCTTCGGGGTGCAGTTCGACCCCCAGATCGCCACGGGCAACCATGACACCGTCAGCCAGTTCCATGATTTCGGCAAGGCGATTGACCGCGCCCGGTTTTTCGATCTTGGCACACAGCGCGCCATAGCCCCCCATCAGGCGGCGGGCTTCGGCCAGATCTTCGGGCCGCTGCACGAATGACAGGCCGATCCAGTCGGCACCGTGCTCAATCGCAAAGGCGAGGTCGCGCCGGTCCTTGTCTGTCAGCGCGGGGATGGGGATTTCGGCATCGGGCACGTTCACGCCCTTGCGATCAGATATGACGCCACCGACTTCGGCAGAACAGAGAATTGCATCGGTCCCGGCGCGGATGACCTTCAGCCGGATTTTGCCATCGTCAACCAGCAGGCGCTGGCCTTTTTCCAGAATGCCGAACAGTTCCGGGTGCGGCAGGCAGACGCGGGTTTCGTCCCCCGGTTCGGGGTTGGTATCGAATGTGAAGTGGCTGGAATGACGGACAACCGCCTTGCCACCCTTGAACGTGCCAACGCGTAGCTTTGGCCCTTGCAGGTCGGCCAGAATGGCAATTGGGCGGGCAAACTCCTTTTCCATCTCGCGAATCGCGGCAATGGTCGTGGCGTGATCTTCATGCGCGCCATGGCTCATGTTGACGCGAAAGGCGTCAGCCCCGGCCCGCAGCAGCTTCCGCAACATGGCCGGATCGCGGCTGGCCGGGCCGACAGTAGCGAGGATCTTGACCTTGCGATCGCGCGGTTCGAGCCTAGACACGATAAAACTGATGCTCCCTGATGAAATCTGCCTGACCTATGTCAGAATGGAGCGACGAAACAAGGACCAAGGCCATGACTGATACGCACGATCCACTCGATACCCTGCCCGACGATGTGGCTGCTGCCGCTTTCCGGCTGCTGGTCAAACATTTGCGCCATCGCCACGATGCCCAGAACATTGAGCTGATGGGGCTTGCGGGCTTTTGCCGCAATTGCCTGGCCGACTGGATCAACGATGCCGGCGCCGGGTTCGACAAGGCGAGCGCGCGGGAAGTGATCCACGGCATGCCGATGGACGAGTGGAAGGCGAAGTACCAGGCCAAGGCCACGCCCGAGCAACTTGCCCGGATGGACGCCAGCCTGAAGAAAAACGCCGAGCTCGGGTAATCCACAGGGGGTGGCCTTCACTGGCGGGCCGGGCGCCGCTATCTGACCGGCCAACCGATTCTCATTCCCACGGAGTTCACCCAATGGCCGAAGCCACCGACGACCGCCTGCGTCTCCTGATCGAGCGCGTTGAACGCCTTGAAGAGGAAAAGAAGGGCATCGCCGACGATATCCGCGACGTCTATGCCGAAGCCAAGGCGGTTGGCTATGACGCCAAGATCATGCGCCAGATCGTAAGGCTGCGGAAGATGAAGCCCGACGACCGGGCCGAGATGGAAATGATTCTCGACACCTACAAAGCGGCGCTGGGCATCGGATGATGCAGGGGGGCTGATGCAGGGGGCACGATGGCCTTGCTGATCCGCCCTGCAGATCCGGCGCGCGATGCGGCGGCCTGTGCCGCGATCTATGCGCCGTTTGTCACCGACAACTGGGTCAGCTTCGAACTCGATCCGCCGGACGCCGCCGAAATGGAGCGGCGGATGGAGCGCTACATCCCGAGCCACGGCTGGCTGGTGGCCGAAATGGACGGCGCGGTCATAGGCTATGCCTATGGCTGCCCGCACCGTGAGAGGGC
>JAGREQ010000018.1 GCA_020446465.1 Novosphingobium sp.
CTGCCGGGGATGAACTGCTCAAGCAGGTTTCGCAACGGTTGCAGCGCCTTTTCGGCAGCAATTGCGAAATCGGGCGCCTGGGCGGTGACGAGTTTCAGGTGATCTTGCCGGACATTGACGATCGCGGGCGTCTGGGCGAGCTGGCCAGCCGGGTCATCCAGATGATCTCGCAGCCCTATTCTATCGAGGGCAGCCGCTGTGTGATCGGCAGTTCGGTTGGCATCGCGATTGCTCCATACGACGGGATAACAGGCGGCGATCTTGTGCGTTCTGCCGACCTTGCGCTCTATGCGTCGAAAGGCGGCGGGCGCGGTCAATACCGTTTTTATTCAAACGAGTTAAAGGATGAGGCGGAAGAGCGTCGCATGGTCGAGGAAGACTTGCGCGACGCTCTCGTCAGTTCGCAACTGGAAATGCACTATCAGCCGGTGGTGCGCGTGGACGATAACACGGTAACCGGCTTTGAAGCGCTGATGCGCTGGAACCATCCCGAACGCGGTCCGATCAGCCCCGGCCTTTTCATCGGCGTTGCAGAAGAGACGGACCTGATCAACGCGCTGGGCGAATGGGCGTTGCGGACGGCCTGCGACAACGCTGCAAAATGGCCTGATACAGTGCGGGTCGCGGTCAATGTATCAGCGGTGCAATTTGCGGCAGAAGGCTTTCCCAAAGTCGTAGCGAGTGCGCTGGCCAATTCCGGGCTGGACCCCGATCGGCTGGAACTTACCGAAACGGTGTTCATGGGCGACCGGATGGGGGCCGAGGATACCTTCAGGATACTGAAGGGGCTGGGTGTGCGGCTCGTTCTGGACGATTTCGGCACGGGCTATTCCTCGCTGGGGTATCTACGCACGGTGCCTATCGACAAGATCAAGGTCGATCGCACGTTTGTTGAAACCTGTACCGAACAAGGCAGCAACAACCGGGCCATCATTGCGGCAATCGTCAATCTTGCTGCTGCCCTCTCCATGGATACCACGGTAGAAGGCGTGGAAGCACTCGATCAGCTGGAGCTTGTAAGAGCGCAGGGCGGCACGCATGTGCAGGGCTTTATCTATTCGCGGGCCATGCCAGCCGGCGCGGTCATCGACAGCTTTTCGCAAGGCAGTTTCCGCATCGAACCATCAGGCCCGCAACGCTATCGGCCAAGCCGGCGCACTGTTTTCCGCCGGGTCGGCGTCATCCATGAAGATTACCGCTATGAAGCCATGTTGCGCGATATTTCGCGCACAGGCGCGCGTCTTGAAGGCTTGCTCAATGTGCCGGTCGGAACGGAAATGGTTCTTGATCTGGGCGAGGGACAACTGGCAGTCTGCGTAGTGCGCCGGTCGAAGGATGCGGTACAGGGGGTCGAGTTTGAAACCGCGCTCATCAATGATGGCGCGGGCGGTTATTGCACCCGCCACCGTGTTTCACCTTATGCCCTTGCCGCAGCGGGTATGCCGCTGTTGCCCTTGGGCCCGGGCGCTTCGCAACTCGCTGGCATCGACCTCTTGCGGCCCGGTCGCCCGGCGTTCATGCAGGTTGACCTGGCTGGCGGCAAGGCTTTCGCCGCAGCCTGATATTTCGACTTTCGCGCCGCTTGTGCAAAAAACCGGTTCCCACTTATTTGCGTGATGCTTTAAGGGGCCGCGCATGACAGACCGCGCCCATATCCGCAATTTCAGCATCATTGCCCATATCGACCACGGCAAATCCACGCTGGCTGACCGCCTGATTCAGTTCACGGGCGGCCTGACCGAACGTGAAATGAGCGAGCAAGTGCTTGATAATATGGATATTGAACGTGAACGTGGCATCACGATCAAGGCGCAGACCGTCCGGCTGACCTATACCGCGCAGGATGGTGAGACCTATGAGCTGAACCTCATGGATACGCCGGGCCATGTTGACTTCGCTTATGAGGTCAGCCGCAGCCTTGCCGCCTGCGAAGGGGCGCTGCTGGTGGTGGACGCTGCACAGGGCGTGGAAGCGCAGACGCTTGCCAATGTTTATCAGTCGATCGAACATGACCACGAGATCGTGCCAGTCATCAACAAGATCGACTTGCCCGCTGCTGAACCTGAACAAGTCCGCGCCGAGATAGAGGATATTATCGGCATCGATGCGTCCGATGCCGTTCTGGCCAGCGCAAAGTCAGGCATCGGGATTCAGGAAATACTGGAACAGGTCGTCGCGAAAATCCCGGCCCCTGCTGGCGAACGCGACAAGCCATTGAAAGCCATGCTGGTTGATAGCTGGTACGACCCTTACCTTGGCGTTGTCATTCTGGTCCGTGTGATTGACGGCGTCATTACCAAGGGCCAGCAGGTCAAATTCATGCAGGGCGGCACGCAGCACCTGATTGACCGGGTTGGCTGCTTCACGCCCAAGCGCACGGATTTGCCGGAGCTTGGCCCCGGTGAAATCGGTTTCATCACCGCCCAGATCAAGGAAGTCGATCAGGCCAAGGTCGGCGATACGATTACCACGGTGAAGGGTGGAGCGGACAAGCCGTTGCCTGGGTACAAGGAAGTGCAGCCGGTGGTGTTCTGCGGGCTGTTCCCGGTCGATGCGGCAGACTTTGAAAAGCTGCGCGAATCGATTGGCAAGCTGCGGCTTAACGACGCCAGTTTTTCATACGAGATGGAAACCAGCGCAGCGCTCGGCTTCGGGTTTCGCTGCGGTTTTCTTGGGCTGCTGCATCTTGAAATCATTCAGGAACGGCTGACCCGTGAATACGATCTGGACTTGATTACGACCGCACCAAGCGTCGTCTATCGAATCCAGTTGCGCGCGTCGAAGACGGAGGACGCAGCAGAAATTCTGCTCCACAACCCGGCCGATTACCCGGACCCAAGCCGTATCGAAACGATCGAGGAGCCGTGGATCAAGGCGACGATCTACACGCCGGACGAATATCTGGGGTCGATTCTCAAACTCTGTCAGGATCGCCGTGGTATCCAGAAAGACCTGACGTATGTCGGTGGCCGGGCGCAAGTGACATACGAATTGCCGCTGAACGAAGTGGTGTTCGATTTTTACGACCGTCTCAAAAGTATCAGCCGCGGCTATGCCAGCTTTGATTATGAACAGATCGGTTTGCGCGAAGGCGATCTGGTGAAGATGGGCATTCTGGTAAACGGTGATCCGGTCGATGCGCTCAGCATGATTGTGCACAGGTCCGTTGCCGAAGAACGCGGCCGCCACATGTGCGAGCGCCTGAAGGACCTTATCCCGCGCCACTTGTTCAAAATCCCGATTCAGGCGGCGATTGGGGGCAAGGTCATCGCTCGCGAAACAATCAGCGCCATGCGCAAGGATGTCACGGCCAAGTGTTACGGCGGCGACATCACGCGCAAGAAGAAGCTTCTGGAAAAGCAGAAGAAGGGCAAGGCCAAGATGCGCGAATATGGTAATGTGTCCATCCCGCAGGAAGCCTTTATTGCAGCCCTTCGGATGGGTGAGGAATAGGCCCCGATAAATAGCCAGAGGGAGAGATTGGCATGGCTTTGAAACCTGACGACGCCGGGACCGACGATGAACGCACTGTTCTGCAATTTCTTGATATGTGGAAAGCGCGGGATGTGGAAGGTATGCTTGCGGCCTTCACCGATGATGCGAGCTATATCGACATGCCGCTGCCACCGCGTCGGGGGCTGGCGGAAATCCGCACCTATATCGAAGCGCTGTTCACGGCGTTTGGTGTTGAGATCGAAACATTGCACATTGCGTCCAATGGTCCGGTGATTTTCACCGAGCGCGTCGATTACCTTACGCTTAACGACGGCAGCCGCCCGCCAGTGCCGCTGCCAGTTACAGGCGTGATGGAAATGCGTGATGGCAAAATTGCAGTATGGCGCGATTATCTGGACCTTGGCACAGCCGAAGCCGGGCTGGGGCTGAAAATTCGTTCCGACGCAGAACCGGAAGCGGGAGCCTGACCATGTTTGCCAACCGTCGGGCGTTTTCCCCGCCGAACCGGGCAGACTTCACTTGGCGTTCAGATGACGGCTGGCTATAGGCGTGGCATGTCCATGATGACCCGCACCGCCCGTTCGCCCTTGCGCCATGTCGTTCTCGCCGGCGCTGCTGTTGCTATTGCGCTCACAGCGGGCTGCGCCGGGGGTGGCCGGGGCAAGCGCGATACGGCTTACGTCGCCCGCGATGTGGAATCGCTCTATTCCGCTGCAAAGGTTCGGCTTGATGCGGGCAAGGCCAAGCAGGCCGCCGCTCTGTTTGACGAAGTTGAACGTCAGCACCCTTATTCGCCATGGGCGCGCCGCGCCCAGTTGATGAGCGCATTCAGCTATTACCTTGGGCGGGACTACAGTCAGGCGATTCAATCCGCCCAGCGGTTTTTGTCGATTCACCCCGGCAACAAGAACGCGCCTTACGCATATTATCTGATCGCGCTGTGCTATTATGAACAGATCAGCGATGTCGAACGCGATCAGGGCATTACGCAAAAGGCGCTTGCGGCGCTTGACGAGATCAACCGTCGCTATCCTGAAAGCGAATATGCTGCCGATGCGCGGCTGAAAATTGACCTCGTGCGGGATCACCTTGCGGGCAAGGAAATGGAAATCGGCCGTTTTTATGAAAAGACGGGCCGCTGGATTGCTGCACGCTTGCGGTTCGAAAAAGTGGTCGACGAATATCAGACGACCAGCCACACACCCGAAGCATTGTTCCGTCTGGTGGAAACCAGTCTTGCGCTCGGCATTTCCGAGGAGGCGGTTAAATACGCGGCAGTTCTGGGCAAGAACTATCCGGGGAGCGAGTGGTATTCGCGCGCCTATAAACTGGTGGGCCGATATTCACCGGACGCCTCGGCCAGCTGATTTTCGCTACGACCTCGGTTTTGCTGGCCCGGTTGTGCAAGTGCCGGACCAGACGCTTTATCCGATTTTCCTGGCCCGGTTTTCCCAATAAGGATCGCGCAGCACGTTCTTGCGCACTTTCCCGACTGGCGTAACGGGGAGCGGGTCTTCCCTGAACTCGACTGATTTCGGGCATTTGTAGCCCGCAATCAGGTCGCGGCAATGGTCGATCAAGGATTGTGCTGTCGCATTTGTGCCGGGGCGCCTGACGACAACTGCGTGCACGGCTTCGCCCCATTCGTCGCTGGGGATGCCGATGACTGCTGCTTCGAGCACTGCCGGATGCTGGAACAGTGCGCGCTCCACCTCGATCGAAAACACGTTCTCGCCGCCGGTAACGATCATGTCTTTCACCCGGTCAGCGACGAACAGGAAACCATCCTCGTCGAGGTATCCGGCGTCACCCGAATACATCCAGCCACCGCGCAGCACTTCGGCGGTTTCGTCCGACCGGTTGAGGTATCCGCTCATCAGGTAATCACTGCGCATGGCAATTTCGCCCAGCTTTCCGGGGGGCAGGGTTGTGCCATCGGGAGAGACGATCTGCACTTCAACGCCCGGTGCGGGCTGTCCGCAAGAACGGATTCGGCTTGCGGTCGGGCCGGAAAATACATGGTCACGCCAACGCAACATGGTGGCGAAACCACAGGTCTCGGTCATGCCGTAAATCTGGTAGAACTCCCACTTGGGCAGTAATTTTGCAGCCTGTTCCATCAGCGCTTCGGGCATGGGCGATCCGCCATAAATGCAGGTACGCAGGCTGGAGAGATCATATCTGGTGAAGTCCGGATGGTTTAGCAGCATGGTAATCATCGTCGGCACCAGGACCATGTTGGTAACGCCATGGGTGGAAATCGCCTCCATCACAGGCACAGGTTCGAACTTTGGCAGGATCACATGTGTCCCGCCGACGATGGTGATGTAAAATACCGCGCTGGCCCCGGAAAAATGGAAGTATCCGCCAATATAAAGGAACTTCAGATCCTCAATAGTGGGCAGCATCGCAAGATACGACATGGAACCATATCCCAGTGCACGGTGGGACATTGCCACGCCCTTGGGCATTCCGGTCGTTCCTCCGGTATAGAATATGGCCCACAGATCATCGTCGCAGCGCCCGCTATCCTCCATCGCGGCGTTGTCTGAAATCAGGTCTTCATAGGCAATCATGCCATCAGGGGTTTTGCCATCACCCAGATAGACAAGCGCGCCAACCCCCGGCGCATCGCGCTGCAAGTCGGGCACTTGCGTCAGAAAGGCATCGTCAACGCACAATACGGTTGCATTGCAATCGCGTAACGCGAATGCGTTTTCCTTGGCGGACCAGCGCACATTGAGCGGGGCAAAAGCGCCGCCAGCCCACGGGATGGCGAAGAAAAGTTCGAGATAGCGATCTGAATTCATCGACAGAACCGCAACAGTTGCACCATCGGCAATGCCCAGTTTGCGTAGTCCAGCCGCTGCGCGAGGGACGCGTTCACCCACTTCAGCCCAAAGCCGTTGCCGGTCGCCACAGATAGTGGCTATTCCCCTTGGATTGCGAGCAACAGCCTGACCAAGAATGCTTGTTCCTCGCATCGTGTATCTTTCCCCCGTTTCATGCTTGATGGTTCTTTTCAAACCCTAACAGATGCTATTGGCAATGGCAGAGTGAATAAGAAAGAGGAATACATGGCAGGGCCATTGGCAGGTGTGAAAGTGCTGGAGTTTGGAGCGATTGGCCCGACACCATTTGCAGGCGGCTATCTTGCCGATTTCGGTGCCGACGTCGTTCGCGTTGACCGACCTGGCTCAACCCGGCCCAATACTGCGCCGCCTGATGCGGATTTCTATAATCGCAACAAGCGTTCAATCGCGCTTGACCTTAAAAATGAGGTAGATGTCGCAACGGCGCGTCAACTTGCCTCGCGTGCCGATGTGGTGATCGAAGGCTATCGCCCCGGCGTGATGGAGCGGCTGGGATGCGGGCCGGATGTGCTGATGGCCGAAAACCCTGCCCTTGTCTTTGCACGGATGACAGGTTGGGGTCAGACAGGCCCACTGGCCAATGCAGTGGGGCACGACATCAACTATGCATCTGTGACAGGCGCGCTCCATGCCACCGGCTATCCTGATCGCCCCCCGACGCCTGCGCTTAATCTGGTGGCGGACCTTGGTGGCGGCGGGATGTATCTGGTTTCGGGCGTTCTGATGGCGCTGTTACATGCGCGCGCTACTGGCAAGGGACAGGTTATTGATGTCGCTATGGTCGATGGCGTTTGCCACATGATGTCAGCGTTCCAGGCGATGCGTCAGGCAGATATGTGGAGCGCCCGCCGATTTGATAATATCGTGGATGGCGGATCGCCAGATTACGGGGTCTATACCACTGCCGACGGATTGTGGCTGGCCGTTGGTGCAATGGAGCCGCAGTTTTATGCAGCCCTGCTTGAACTGCTGGAACTTGCGCCGGGTGCCATTCCTGATCGGGCGGAGCGGAGCAACTGGCCGACATTACGCGCGCTTTTTGCTGAAAGGTTTGCCACTCTGCCGAGGCAGGAATGGCTCGCACGCGCTGAAGGCATGGAGATATGCCTCAGCGCCGTGCTTTCCATAGACGAAGCGTGGGACGATCCCCATTTGCGTGCGCGCGGCACCTTTCGCGAATTTGCGGGCAGGACGCATCCTGCCCCCGCGCCGCGCCTTATGGAAACGCCGGGCGATCTCTATCGTCCGACACCTGACGTTGATGCGGATCGCGCGGAAATCCTTGGTGACTGGGCGGTTAAAACGTCCTGATCGCTGTCACAATCGCGGATTTCAGACAGTCACCCTGCCGGGCTGGCGAGTTGTTCCTCGATTGTCCTGACATTCCAGTAATCGGTATTGGTCAGAATTTTCCCGTCGCGGAAGGTCATGAACGACACGCCTTCGATGCGAACAGGCGTGCCACTGTGTTTCACCCCGTCGTATTCGCCCTGAAACGACCCGGTGAAAGTCCATTGCACCGCGCCATTGTCTGCCGTCAAAGCCGGTTCGCCATAGTCAACGCGGAAATCTGGCATCATGCCGAAAGTGAAGGCAAAAACTTCGCGCAGCCCCTGATGCCCCTTATGGACAATGCCGAAAGCCTTGTCCTCGAATGTGCAGTCTTCGGTATATTGGTCGATCAGCAACTGTTCATCGCCAGCCCAGGCTTTCGTCAGTTTTTCGATCAAAGGGTGCGTCATGGCTTTCGCTCTCCTCAAGGTATCCCGTGGTTCCATATTGCCACGGCGGATGAGAGCCTACACTGTGCCAGCGCGAAGGCAAACGTGCATGGCGCCGTTCTACGCTTCGGCCCAGCGGCGCACGAGGTTGTGATAGACCGAGGTTAGCCGCAGAACTTCCTTGTCGGCCTTGCCGCGCTCTGCGCTGAGCGCCTGCACGGACTGGTCGAGATCATAAAGTATTTCCCGCTCCATCGGGTCTGCAACCAGTGATTGCATCCAGAAAAAGCAGGAGATGCGTTCGCCACGCGTAACAGGCGTGACCCGGTGCAGGCTTGTGGACGGATAGAGGATCATGTGCCCGGCAGGCAGTTTATAGGACAATGTCCCAAAGCTGCCTTCGATTTCAAGCTCCCCGCCATCATATTCGTCCGGGTCTGTCAGGAACAGCGTGGCAGAAAGGTCTGTGCGGATGCGCGCGCCAGTCCCCCCGTGGAACCGGATGGCATTGTCAACGTGAAGCCCGAACGTCTCCCCGTCGCCATAGCGGTTGAACAGCGGCGGAAAGACAGTGTGGGGCAGGGCGGCAGACAGGAACGCAGCGTTGCTCATCAACGCGGCCGTGACCGTTTCCTGCGCAGCGCGTGTAACCTTTCCACCTTCGGGTAACTGCCGGTTGTTTTTGACGCTGGCAGCGCCCGCGCCGCTTGTAGCATTGCCGTCAATCCACTCGGCAGTGAGGATCGCCTTGCGCAAGGCAAGCGCGTTCTCGCGAGAAAGGATATCGGGAATGGCAAGCAGCATGGGCGCTTCTCCGGTCAGAAGGTGACTTCGACACTCAATGTTGCCGAACGGCCCGGCGCTACATAGCTGAAGGGCGAACCCGAACGGTAGATCGCGTCGTAATAGCGTTTGTCAAACACGTTGAGGACATTGGCGCGAAATTGGACACGATCTGTCGCCTGATAACGCGCTACCGCATCGAATTTCCAGTATCCGGGAACAGATGCAGTGCCGGCCCCACTTGTGCCACCATAGATGCGGCTGCGGTAATAAGCCTGCACGCCAGCGGAAAAGCGGTTCGTTACGGCATAGCTCGTTAGCAGCGAAAAGTTGTGTTTGGGAACATTGGCAAAGCGCGCACCATTCAAGGCAGGGTTGGGGTTATCGCGCACTGTGGCATCGAGATAACTGTATCCGCCGAACACCGCCCAACGCGGGGTGATGTTGCCATTGATCCCGACCTCGAAACCCTGGCTGCGTAACTTGCCAACCCGTTCATAGACACCGGGGGCGGTCTGTTCCCGCGCATCATCCTTGTCGATGCGAAACACGGCGGCTGTCAGCAGCATCTTGCCGTCGGCCACTTCCCATTTTGCGCCAGCCTCCCAGGATGTATTGCGTTCCGGCTTGAGGTCTTCGACGCCCACCAGCCCACCATACGTCGGACTGCTGGAATCGAGCTGTTCACCGCTGGGATTCGATGACGTGGCAAAGCTGGCATAGAGGCTGACGGCTTCTACAGGCTTATACAGCAGGCTGGCTTGCCAGTTGAAGAAATCAACGTCAGATGATGCACTGTAAGGCCCGCCGCGCCCTTCGCCTTCTGCCTTGATGTCAAAGGTGTCGTAACGTCCGCCCAGCAGCAGTTGCCATCGTTCGCCAAACTTGATTGTATCGAGCGCGAAGAGAGAGAAGCTCTCAACCGTGGTGATTGCGGGGGCGCTGCTGGTATCGACGACTGCGGGGATTGTGTAGCCCAGCACCGGATCGGGATCGAACAGGCTGCGGGTAAAGCCGCTGGGCGTGCCGATCTGGGTGCCCTGATCGTTCTCCACAAAATCCGGGAAGGCATAGCGCCGATTGGTGATCTTTTCGTGCGCGTATTCAAAGCCTGCCACCAGCGTGTGACTGATCGCGCCAGTGTTGAACGCGGCTGTCAGGCTGGTGATATTGGCGAAATACTTCGTCTTTGCGTTCCGCTGCGGGCTGCCGGTATCGACCACCAGTTGCCCCGGCACGAAGCCCGATGCCAGATCATCGGCATTTTCCGCCGGGTCTGACGATACCGTGCGTGGGCTGCGCGGGACCGACACGACATAGCGGTTTGTCACTTCGCCATAGCGTGATTGGGTGTTCAGTGTGATGGAATCGGCAATGTCCCATTCTATCGCCAAAGTGCCGATGTCTGCACCGTTTTTTAGGAAATCGCGCCCGACTGCGCCATAGAAGTTGTCGGCGTCAACGGCGTAAGGTTCCTGTGTCGAGGAATCGAACGGGTGTCCGTAGTCCGACATGCCATCAAGCCTGAAGTGATAGTAATCGGCTTTGAATGTCAGGCTGTCGGATGGCTGCCATTCAAGAGCAGCCGTGCCGCCCCAGCGTTCGGAATCGACATAGTCGCGGCCCGGTGTATCGGCCGTGTGGTAGAGCGCGTTGACACGCAGCGCCAAGGTGTCGCCCAGCGCATAGTTCCCGTCGATCGTGCCGCGCAGCATATCATCCGTGCCGCCGGTCAGTTCCGCCACTGTGAAGTTGCGATCAAGTTGTGGCCGTTTGGATTGCAGCGAGACTGACCCGCCCGTTGTTCCGCGCCCCATGAAGGCGCCCGACGGTCCTTTGAGGATTTCAACCTGCTCGATCGCAAAGACTTCGCGGCTGGAGACGCCAGGGTCGCGCATTCCGTCGATATAGATGTCGTTGCGCGCTTCAAACCCGCGGATAAATATCCGGTCGCCGAAGGCATTGCCGCCTTCGCCCGTGCCAAGGGTAACGCCCGGCGTTGTGCGGGCAATATCGCGGAATGTTGTCGCGCCTACGTCCTCGATCACTTCCTTGGGAATGATCGTGACGGATTTCGGTGTGTCGCGGACTTCCTCTGTAAACTTGCCGTTGGTGGAGCGGTTCACCTTGTAGGCGGCGCCTTCTTCGGCGTTAGGGTTTGCATCAGCTTCCCGCTGCCCTGTCACGACAATGTTGGGACCATTGGTCGCGTTTGCATCGGCGCTTTCGCTTGCATGTGCGACCCCGAATCCCGGAACAAGAGCTGCAGTCGCCATGCCGGCGAGCAGGGTTCCGGCAGCAGACGCATTGCGTAACGATGCTATCGATCGAGACATGAATTTCCCTCCAAGGTGTGTTGCGGTGCGCCCTATTGCGAAACGTTCGCAATGAGTCAAATAGTTTTGCGAATTATTTGCAACAAATCTTTCATTCCGAGGCAAAGCCCGTCCGGCGCAACGCACAGGCTGTGTGGAACTATGGCCTTTGACGGTGACGCATGGCCAAGCTTGGGGTAGGAGACATCTCGCCATGCTCACCCGCCTTTCCATACGCAATATCGTGCTGATCGAATCGCTGGACCTCAGCTTCGATGGTGGTCTGGGCGTGCTCACGGGGGAGACGGGGGCGGGTAAATCGATTTTACTCGACGCCTTGGGGCTTGTTCTGGGCAATCGCGCAGAAACCGCGCTCGTCCGTGCAGGTGAAGATCAGGCAAGTGTCACGGCAACATTCGAATTTGACGCGCTGCCTGCGGTGGTCCGGAACGTGCTGGCAGAAGCGGATCTGGAGGTTGAGCCGGGCGAACCGCTCATAATCAGGCGCCGGTTGAAGGCGGATGGCGGTTCAAAGGCCTTCGTCAACGATCAGCCTGTCGGTGTGGCGCTGCTGCGCGATCTTGCCCCCGCGCTGGTTGAACTGCACGGGCAACATGATGATCGCGGATTGGTCAACGCGCGCGGCCACCGGGCCTTGCTCGATCGATATGCCGGGGCTGACACGGGCGGTGCCGCAGATGCCTGGCAGGCATGGCGAGTGGCTGAAACGGCACTGTCGGAAGCGCATACGGAGATTGAAAAGGCCAAGGCGGAGCAGGATTTGCTGCTGGCACACCTTGCCGAACTGACGACGATTGCCCCTGTCGAAGGCGAAGAGGAAGACCTTGCTGGCCAGCGCGCCGATATGCGTAAAGGCGAAAAGCTGGCCGGTGATCTCGAAGCCTTGCGCCATCTGTGGGACGGGTCGGATTCCCCGCTGGCTGCGATGCGAGCGGCAGCGCGCAGGCTGGACCGGATCGCGCCGGAACACGCCCTCTTGGCCGAGGCGCTTGCCGCACTGGATCGCGCCGTTGTCGAAGCAGGCGAAGCGGAAGAGCGGCTGGAGAGGGCAGCACAGGCGCTGGCGCACGATCCATCTGAACTGGACCGGATCGAAGCGCGTCTGTTTGATTTGCGAGCGCTCGCCCGCAAGCATGATTGCGCGGTGGACGATCTGCCTGAAAAGATGCGCGCCCTGCGCGCTGCGCTTGATTCCATTGAACATGGCGAAGGCCAGCTTGCGGCTTTGCAAGCGGCTGCTGCGAAGGCGCACGAAGTTTATCGCGCAAGGGCCGAAGCGCTCCATGCCAGTCGGGTGGCTGCTGCGATGCGGCTGGATGATGCGGTAGCCGCAGAACTGGCTCCGCTCAAACTTGATGCGGCGCGTTTTTGCACAGTGGTCAATGATTTGCCTGAGGATCGTTGGGGTGCCAGCGGCATGGATATGGTGGAGTTCCTTATCGCCACCAACCCCGGTGCCGACTTTGCCCCCCTTGCCAAGATCGCCAGCGGTGGTGAGCTATCGCGCTTCATTCTCGCGCTCAAGGTCGCACTTGCTGAACAGGGCGGGGCGGCCACGGTGATCTTTGACGAGATTGATCGGGGCGTGGGCGGCGCCGTTGCCAGTGCGATTGGTGAGCGGCTCGCCCGGCTTGCGGAGGGCGGGCAATTGCTGGCCGTCACCCACAGCCCGCAAGTCGCTGCACGCGGCCACCAGCATTACATGATTGCCAAATCGTCCGAGGGAGTGGTGACACGCACATCCGTTTCACTGCTGGATTCGGCAGACCGCAAGGAGGAAATCGCACGGATGCTGTCAGGCGCGGAGATTACTGATGAAGCCCGCGCACAGGCGGACCGGCTGCTGGAGGGGGTGTGATGGCATCTGATGCTGACATCACTGAAGCCGAAGCCGCCAATGAACTTATGCGGCTTGCAAAGGCAATCGCGAAGCACAACCGGCTCTATCATGCCGAAGACGCGCCGCAGATTTCCGACCCGGAGTTCGATGCGCTGGTGCGCCGTAATGCAGAGCTGGAGGCTGCCTTTCCGCACCTGATCCGCGATGACAGCCCATCCAAAACCGTGGGGCATGAGATCGCGGCCTCACCACTGGGCAAGGTGACGCACGAGGTTCGGATGATGAGCCTCGACAATGCGTTCGACGATGAAGAAGTAGCCGACTTTGTGGCGCGGGTGCGGCGCTTTCTCGCATTGGGGGACGATGACGCAGTCGCCTTCACTGCAGAGGACAAGATTGACGGGCTTTCCTGTTCGCTGCGTTATGAAAAGGGTGTGCTGGTACGCGCTGCCACGCGCGGCGATGGGCAAGTGGGGGAGGATGTGACTCCGAATGTTGCCCACATTGCGGACATCCCTCAGGTGCTTTCCGGCGATGCGCCGGACGTGTTCGAAGTGCGCGGCGAAGTCTATATGGCGATGGCGGATTTTCGCGCACTTAATTCGCGGCTGATGGAAGAAGCGCGCGAGAAAGCGCAAAGCAAGGGGGAGGCGTTTGATCCTGACAGCGTGCGCCAGTTTGCCAATCCGCGCAACGCTGCTGCGGGATCGCTGCGGCAGAAGGATGCCTCTGTAACCGAGCAGCGGCATTTGCGATTCTGGGCGCATGGCTGGGGTGCAGCGAGCGCCATTCCGGGTGATACGCAGAGCGCGGTCATGCAGCGCATTGCCGATTGGGGCTTGCCGATTTCGCCCGATCTGACCTGTTGCGAAACGCTGGATGACATGCTGGCGGCTTATGCGAAAATTGCAGCGGGCCGGGACGCGCTCCCCTATGAAATTGACGGGGTTGTCTACAAGGTGGACCGGCTCGACTGGCAGCAGCGGCTCGGCTTTGTGGCCAAGGCTCCGCGTTGGGCGATTGCGCGCAAGTTTCCTGCTGAAAAGGCAGAAACGACACTGGAAGCCATCGATATTCAGGTGGGCCGCACTGGCAAGCTGACACCTGTGGGGCGGCTCGCTCCGGTGCTGGTGGGCGGGGTGACTGTCACCAATGTCACGCTGCATAACCGCGACGAGATTGCGCGCCTTGGTGTGCGGGTTGGCGACCGGGTACTGATCCAGCGTGCAGGCGACGTGATCCCGCAAGTCGTTGAAAATCTGACTCGTGATAATGCGAGAGAGCCTTTTGCCTTTCCCGATCACTGCCCCGAATGCGGCAGCGAGGCCGTGGCAGAAGAAGGCGAGGTTGACGTGCGCTGCACTGGTGGCCTTGTCTGTCCGGCGCAGCGGGTTGAACGGCTGAAGCATTTCGTCAGCCGGGGGGCGCTCGATATCGAAGGGCTGGGCGAGAAGACGATAGCAGACTTCTTCGGGCGCGGCTGGCTGGAAAGCCCTGCCGACATCTTTGGCCTGCACAAACGACGCGCGGACATCCTTGCGCTCGATGGTTGGCAGGACAAGTCTGTGGATAACCTGTTGACAGCCATAGAACAAAAGCGCGCGCCAGATGCAGCCCGATTGCTGT
>JAGREQ010000189.1 GCA_020446465.1 Novosphingobium sp.
GCGGGGTGCGACAGCGCTCTCACGCCTTGGAGTGGGCCTGGCCCTGGACACGCCGCCTAGACATTCACATCGGCCAGAAACTCCAACAAGGCTTCCGTCGCATCGGCGGGACGTTCCTGCTGAATCCAGTGACCTGCGCCAGAAACCACTCTTTCAATGCGCAAATCATGGCAAAGGGGCCGTTGCGCCTCGATACAACCGGGAAACATGGACAGCACGATTTCCCTGTCGCCCAGCATAATACCAGCCGGTTGCCTGATGTGTTGATCCCCGTAAGCACGGGCCTGCTCTTCATTGCGGTCCCAGTTGCGATACCAGTTGAGCGGCCCATGAAACCCGCCCACTGAAAAGGCGTTTGCATAGGCATCGAGATCCGCATCAGGCATGAAGCGCAACGGGGCATCAGGCGGAGGGGTAAGTCCGTTCAGCAAAGTATCGTCCATTGCGCGTTCGCGCGTCCAGTCGAACAAGGGTGCGTCCCCTGAAAGTGAAAAGAAGATACGTTTCAGGGAGTCACGCGGATCGCGTTCCAGCTCCATTTCGGATGGGCCTATCGTCTCAAAATACCGCATATAATAAAACCGGTTGGCATAGGCAGTATCGAACCACTCGTGCGCAGAAATGTCAGCCGCCAGGCGATGCGGGACGCTAAAGGAAAATACGGCCGCGACCTGATCCGGAAAACGCAGGGCGCACCGCCAGGCAACGGGAGATCCCCAGTCATGGCCGACTGAAACCCAACGCTTTGCGCCAAGAGCGTTTGCCAGTGCCGCCATGTCGTCAGCATGGGCGTCGATCGTATATCGGGCAGGGTCGAACGGTTTGGCGCTGCCGCCGTATCCGCGCATGTCAGGTGCGGCGACCTGAAACCCTGCTTCAACCAGCGGCTTGATCTGATGGCGATAGGAAAACCCGAGTTCAGGCCAGCCGTGCATCAGGATGACAAGCGGCCCTTTGCCTGCAACGGCAGCCGAAATAATCCCGTTCGGCGTCGGGAACTGTCGGATGTATGTGCTATATTCATTCCATCGCATGGCTCTGCCTTTCGGGAGTTTCGATCTGCGAGCTGCCCGGCACGCAGTTTGTCGGCAACTTGCGACGCTATGAAAACGCAGATGCGTCAAAATCCATCATCAACAGCTTCGTATCGGCCAGCGCGGCATTTCGATGGTGCGCAATCCGTTGGTAATCGGGGCGCTGTGGCAAGGCGAGCAGGTCGGATGCGGATTTGTATTTCACGACAAATGCGCGGTCCCAGTCCGCCGCCTCCCCCAGCATCCATAAATAGCCGGAGAGGATGATTTGCGCCCCGATGGAATCAAGAATTGGGGTGACATGCTGCACATAGCGGGCGTAAGCCTCTGCACCGCTGCACGGTGTTTCGTCAGAACCTGGCCCATAATCAGCGCGTTCACGGAATTTGAGCAAGTTCAGCATCCCGATCGGCTCGCTTAAATCCTTTTCGGACATTGCCATCGCGGCGGCATACGGGTCGGTTGTCCAAGCCAGATCATTTTCGTTCATGGCGCAGGTTCCTGTTCGCTGTCAGGCACGCATCCAGGCCAGCAGTTCGGACATGGGCCGTTCTGGCCGTGACCCGTCCCAGCCTGATGCCGCATCGGCAATGTATTTGAACATTGCGCGGATTTCCGCAGTGTCTTCATGAAATTCGGTCATGCAACCGATAGCATCGAAAGTATCCACATAGACGAAGGGCGTCTGGCCAAACGTGCCTTTCATCGCAATTTGAAAGCCCGCATTCCGGTAGGCTGTGATGGCCGCTTCAAAATCTTTGGCGAGATAGCCGTTATGATGAAACCGGGGACCTGATCCTTTGGGAACGGTGTCAGTATAGACGGTCGGGTTCTGCGAATGGACCTTGATCAGTTCGATGTGGACGGGGCCTGCCTGCCCGATGGCAAGGTCAATGTCGATGGGGGCCGGGCCACCACGATATTCGATTTCCAGTTGCAGCCCGCGATGGACGAAGAAGGGGCCTGCGCCTTCCAGCTTGACCCAGTTTTCAATCGCTCCGTCGAAGTCATCCACGATATAGGCGTTCTGGAATATCTTGCCGGCACCATCGAACATGCGACTCTCCCTTTTTTCAAGTATCTGAGTTGCCTACTCGTTGCTGTAAAAACGAAAACTGTCAAACATAGTGCTCGTGCCGCAAGTTCCTTGGCAAGAAGCCGAATGTGCCGTAGTGTCCGTAAATCTATAAAAACACGCGAAGATTTCACTTTTAGGATTTGAAGTCACACGGAGAGGCCCACAGATGAAAAAGCATATCATTCTTGCACTCACCAACCCGGTTGATGGTCGCGAAGACGAATTCAACGATTGGTATGACAACATAGCCTATCCGGTCTTCAAGACTATGCCCGGCCTGATCCCGCTGGGCCGTTTCAAGGCTGCGGACGTGCCACCGCAGTTCGAATTTGAACGGAAAAACGACTATAAATATCTGTCTATCTATTATTTTGAAGCCGATGATCCATCAGAATTCATGGAGAAAATAAAAAATAGTTATTCAAACTATCCGGATTTTGGAATATCCCCAACAATAGATACAAAATGTTTTATGGAACCTATATTTACATCATTGGGGGACGTAAATTTCGAACCGAAAGACCGTTATAATAAATAGTATGAAATTGGATGCCTGCGATGAAATCAAAAAGCGATCCCTATAGCTGGCTACCCTGCGATAACGCCTATGAGATGCCAGATGAATGGCTCGATCTGCTAGAGGATGTGCCGGAAAAGCACTCAATGCGCGTCCTGGCATTTTATGGAAAAGAATCCTTTGGGCGATCATCGGCTTATGTCGGTCCGATATTTTATGATCCTGAATATGGAACCTTGACGCTCAAGGAACGAGAACTTGTCGCGCTGGTCGTCTCATCCATGAACGGCTGTGTGTCCTGCGTTATTCCTCACAAATACAATCTGGGAAAATTGCTGGATGACCATGGCCGGGCGGAACGAATAGCAATTAACTACCGGACCGTTCAGCTTACCGAGCGTGAACGTGCCATGGTGGACCATGCGGTCAAACTTACCGAAAGCCCGAACACTTCCGATCCCGGAGACCTCAGGATTTTGCGCGACAAGGGCCTGAGCGACCAGGATATCTACTTCCTCGTGGAATTGATTGCCACGGTTAACTGGTCAAACCGTTTGACTTCAGGCCTTGGTTTACGAGTGGACGATGAATTTTCCGAAATGATTGCACCTCAGTGAAGTGGGGGTGCACGGAATTAGTCCGCGGCGCCTAGTGTTTTGTTTGCGCCAACATATCAAGCATCGGCCTGATTCCAGTGAGGTCGTAACCAGCCTTGGCAGCCACAGCCAGAAGGTGCTCCGGTTCCGCTCCGCGATAGGCGCGCGCAAGCGCCCAGAGGTTGGTTGATCGGGTTCCGGAGCGACAATACGCCAGTGTCCCTTCGGCGCTGCTGGCCAGGGCTTCTGCCATTGCCCGTATTTGCGGCTCACTGAAACCGGCCTGGGTCACCGGGATTTCGACATAGTGCAAACCGGCTGCGCGGGCTGCGGCCTCGATCTCGGCACCTGTCGGCTGCCCGGCATCTTCCCCATCTGGTCGGTTGTTGATGACGAGCGTGATGCCACGCGCTTTCGCGTCGGCAATATCATCTATTGAAATTTGTGGGCTGGCGTAAACGTTGCCCTCAAGTGTCCGAAAATCGCTCATTCTACGTCAGCTCCAGCTTTAGCGGCTTCGAGTGCTCGTGCACGTCGCGCTCTGCCAACCATGTTAAGCAGTTCGACCGCGACTGAAAATCCCATGGCGGCATAGACGTAGCCTTTTGGAACATGGAAGCCGAATCCGTCCGCAATCAGCACAAGGCCGATCATCACGAGGAACGCGAGCGCCAGCATGACGAGCGTGGGGTTACGCTCAATGAAGCGGGCCAGGGGGTCAGCGGCAATCAGCATGACGCCGACAGTAATAACAACCGCCGCAATCATGATCGGCACGTGGTCTGTCATCCCGACAGCGGTGAGAATCGAATCGATCGAAAAGACAAGGTCGAGCGCAATGATCTGGGCAATCGCTGCGGAAAAGGTGATTTGCGCCGCACCTTTCTTGTGGTCCAGCAACTCGCCACTGGGCGGGGCCGGATCAATGTTGTGATGAATCTCCTTTGTTGCTTTCCAAAGGAGAAACAGCCCGCCCGCCAGCAGGATAAGATCGCGACCGGAAAAGGCTGTTTCGAACGTTGGTTCACCGTGCGGACCTTCTGATCCGGTTATGCCGAGGTCAAACAGAGGCGTCTGCAAGGTCACGATCCAGCCGATCACCAGCAGAAGCAGGATTCGCATGATAAGGGCGAGGCTAAGCCCGATGCGGCGTGCTGTCTGCTGCTGATGCTGGGGAAGTTTGTTGGAAAGAATTGCAATGAAAACGAGATTGTCGATCCCGAGCACAATTTCGAGCACGACAAGAGTCAACAAGGCGGCCCAGGCAGCCGGGTCAGACATAAGGGCAAGTATTTCCATCGTTTGCCTACTGCCGAAAAGCCCGTTTGCCTGCAAGGATGAAACGACATCCGTCGCTCCATAAACATTCTGCGTGGCGCAGGATTGTGCGTTCTTCGCACCAACAAGATGCCGCTGTGCAGAGGGCTGTGGAAAATGTTCGCTTAGCGGCGCAACTTGGTCTATGATGTTTCCTAGATGAATGTGGGTGTTCTGACTGATTCCAGTTGCTTGCCCTTTGCGTCCGGCGCGAATCGTCCGCGTTGCCGGGTGGAATTTATGGACGATGCGAGGGTAAGTTCGGCTTTATGGGTTTTGATAGAGGGCGCCGTGGCCGTGGCCGCGACA
>JAGREQ010000190.1 GCA_020446465.1 Novosphingobium sp.
TGCAGTTTGATCACCTCCAAGTCCAATAGAAGCATGGACAATTTTGGCGAGTGATTTTTAATAGTGGGATTTTTTTATGGATTAGGGCGCAATCTCTTAAGAGATTGCGCCTCAGTGTTTTATTTTTTTTCTTCGCCGTCCATGATTTCCACTTCAGCTTCTTGGATTGGTTCCTCACCATTTTGGGAGGGCTGCTCCTGTTGCTGTTCGGGCTGAGGAGCGGCACCAGCAGTTTTGTACATCGCTTCGCCAATTTTTTGCATGTGCTCTTCGAGCTGCTGCTTGGCTGTGCGAATCTGGTTGAGATCGTTGGTTTCGAGTGCCTTTTTGAGGGCATCGATTTTGGCCTGCACATCGGTGACAATCTCTTGAGGAAGCTTCTCTTTGTGTTCTGAGAGCTGTTTCTCTGCTTGGAACGCGAGGGCATCGGCTTGGTTTTTCACTTCCACCTCATCGCGCCGCTTGGCATCCTCTTCAGCGTGTGCTTCAGCATCTTTAATCATCCGATCGATTTCGCTCTCATCAAGTCCTGAAGAGACTTCGATGCGGATCTTTTGCTCTTTTCCAGAACCGAGATCTTTCGCGCTGACATGAAGAATCCCATCGGCATCGATGTCAAAGGCAACTTCGATCTGCGGCATCCCACGCGGTGCGGAGGGGATATCAGTCAGGTCAAAACGGCCAATCTCCTTGTTGTCGTTGGCCATTTTTCGCTCTCCTTGCAGCACGCGGATGGTGACGGCGGGTTGGTTATCGGCAGCGGTCGAAAAGACCTGTTTTTTCTGTGTTGGGATGGTGGTGTTGCGCTCGACGAGAGGCGTCATCACGCCGCCGAGAGTCTCGATCCCGAGGGTTAGGGGGATCACATCGAGGAGCAGGACATCTTTGACATCTCCTGCCAAGACACCCCCCTGAATGGCGGCGCCAACGGCGACCACTTCGTCAGGGTTTACCCCTTTATGCCCTTCCCGTCCAAAGATCGATTTGACCATTTCTTGCACGGCGGGCATGCGGGACATCCCCCCGACCAGGATCACTTCACCAATATCTTCTTTGTTCAAACCCGCATCTTTCAGAGCCTTGATGCAAGGCTCTTTGGTCCGTTCGATGAGGTTAGCTGTCAAATTCTCGAGTTTGGCGCGGGTTAGGGTGAGGGAAAGGTGTTTGGGCCCACTGGCATCCATCGTGATGAAGGGTTGGTTGATTTCGGTCGTCTGAGTCCCTGAGAGCTCGATTTTAGCTTTCTCAGCAGCATCGCGGAGACGCTGAATCGCCATTTTGTCGTTGGCAAGATCAATTCCCGTCTCTTGCTTGAAACTTTCAATCAACCACTTGAGAATACAATGGTCGAAGTCATCTCCCCCCAAGTGGGTATCTCCGTTGGTGGCGAGCACTTCAAACACGCCATCGCCAATTTCCAAAATAGAAATGTCGAAGGTTCCACCACCGAGGTCAAAGACGGCAATTTTTTTGTCGTTGTGCTCTTTGTCAAGTCCATAGGCAAGGGCTGCGGCAGTGGGCTCGGGGATGATCCGCTTCACATCGAGACCAGCGATGCGTCCTGCATCCTTTGTGGACTGCCGCTGGGCGTCGTTAAAGTAGGCGGGCACCGTAATAACGGCCTGCGTCACGGTTTCACCCAGATAGCTTTCAGCCGTTTCCTTCATCTTTTGCAGAATGAAGGCGCTGATCTGCGATGGGGAATAATCCTCGCCACCGGCAGCAACCCATGCGTCACCGTTCTTGCCCTTGGTAATTGTATAGGGGACGAGTTCGGTGTCCTTCTTCGTCACCGGATCGTCAAAGCGGCGACCGATAAGGCGCTTGACTGCGAAAACCGTGTTGTCCGGGTTGGTGACTGCCTGCCGCTTGGCCGGCTGACCGATCAGCCGCTCGCCATCCTTGGTGAAAGCGACGATAGAAGGCGTCGTGCGCGCACCTTCGGAGTTTTCGACAACCTTGGGTTTGCCCCCATCCATTACCGCAACGCAGCTATTGGTCGTGCCAAGGTCAATACCGATAACTTTTGCCATTACTTCATCATCCTAAGTCAAGAGTTGGACACCGCGCGTTGCACTTCCCAGCCATGGCAAAGCGGATCGGCGGCTCTATAAACCTCATGGTTCGTGGGCGATATAGGGGCGGTTTTTCCTTGCACAAGACCCTGTCATGGCTAGTTTCCCGATTTGGTCGCAGGAGGGAATATGAGAATGAAAAAAACATATATCGCACCGCTCGCGCTGGCATTTGCAGTGGCAGGCCTTTCGGCTTGCAAGCAGGAAAGTGCGCCAGCCGAAGCTGCCCCTGAAGGTATCGCCGGTGTCGAAATCAGCAATGCGCGCCTTGTGCTGCCTGCGGTGAAGGGCAATCCGGGCGCACTGTATTTCGACATCGTCAATGCCGGTGATGAATTCGTGGCGATGCGCGCTGTCGCTGTGACAGGCGCAAAAGAGGCGATGATGCATGAAACCATCGACGAAGGCGGCACAACCAGAATGGCGGCGATGGCTCCGCTCTCTCTGGACAAAGGCGTTCCGGTTTCCTTTGCGCCCGGCGGAAAGCATGTGATGGTCATGGATCTCGACGAAAATCTGGCTGCTGGTGATACCACCGAAGCAACAATTACTTTTGCCGGCGGGGACAAACAGAGCTTTCCTGTCAAAGTCGAAGCCCCCGGAGGCAGTGACTGAACGCGCAAGGTGATTTTACAAGCAGCGCCCTCGCCTGCCCTGTGGGCGGGGAGCGCCTGCTGACGAGCGGCGAAGTTGCGCTGGCCCGGACGATGTTCGGCGATGCGATAGACTATGGCGCTGTCATGATACGGCGCCGAAAATGGTTTCCGTTCCAGTCACGCAAAGTGGCAATGGCGCCTTGCGGGCATATTCATTTCCACCCGCACGGCGACCTTTACTGCGCCGACTTTTCGGATGCCGGAGCCAGCCTGCAAGGTCTGTTCATCCATGAAATGACACACGTCTGGCAGGCCCAAATCAACGGGCGCTGGTTTGTGCCGCTGCGCCGTCTGGTTTCCAGCCGCTATGATTATTCGCTCAAACCCGGTTGGCGGCTCGAACGATACGGGGTTGAACAGCAGGCCGAAATTGTGCGCCACGCCTTCATGTTGCGCGGCGGAATGGCCGTGCGCGGGGTGAGCGATCGCACAGCCTATGATTATCTGGTGAATTTTTCTGGCGCAGGGTGAACCGCTGTCATCGCAGCGATCCACCTGTGCCCTGGCCCGGTTTCGTCAGTCCGGCTTTTTCGCAACGCCCACCATGGCTGGGCGCAGCAGGCGATCCTTGATCATGTAACCGGCCTGCATTTCCTGCACGATGGTTCCGGGTTCATGGTCGGCTGAAGGAATCTCCATCATCGCCTGATGCTGGTTCGGGTCCAGCGGCAAGCCCATTGCGGCAATACGGCTAATGCCGTGCTGGGCGAAAACCTTGTCGATCTCGCGCCCTGTAGCCTCGATGCCAGCAACAAGGCCTTTCAGCTTTTCATCGTCGCGCAGTTCAGCAGGGATAGCGTCCAGCGCGCGGGCAAGGTTATCGGAAACGGTCAGAATATCGCGCGCAAAGCCTGTGGCGGCATAGGCGCGCGCATCGGCAACATCCTTTTCCATGCGGCGACGCACGTTTTGCGTTTCGGCCTTGGCATAGAGGACATCCTGCTTGGCAGCTTCGACCGCTTCGCGCAGTTGCGCCAGTTCGTCAGCAGCGCTTTCGCCACCCTCGTTCTTGCCATTGTCCAGCATGTCTTCGGGCACGCCCTTCAATTCTTCGGCAGCCGCATTGTCGCGCGGTTCCGTCTTTTCATCAGTCATAAAATAAGTTCCAGCTATCCAATCAGCTTGCCCAGGCTCTGGGCTGTGAAATCCACCATGGGGACGACGCGCGCGTAATTCAACCGCGTCGGACCAATCACGCCCAAAACTCCTACCACGCGCCCTTCCCTGTCGCGATAGGGTGAAGCGATGACAGACGACCCGGAAAGCGCGAAAAGCCGGTTTTCTGCGCCGATAAAAATTCGGGTCGATTGCGCATCACGGGCTGTTTCCAGTAATTCAGCGATTGACTGCTTGTTTTCAAGGTCATCGAGCAGGGAGCGAACACGCTCCAGATCGCCAAGCGCCGTTTCATCCAGCAGATTCGCCTGTCCGCGCACAATCAGCACCGGGCGACGGGTGGCGTCCTCGCTCCAGACGGCCAATCCGCGTTCGACAAGATCGCTGGCCGCACTGTCCAGCGCAGAACGGCCAGAGGCAATTTGTGTGCGTATGGTGCGGACAGCTTCGCCCAGGGTGCTGCCAGTCAGGTGAGCATTGATGAAGTTGCTGGCTTCGGCCAGTGTTGATGGGGAAACAGGTTCAGCCAGCCGCAACACGCGGTTTTCGACATTGCCATCCTCCCCCACCAGAACGGCGAGCGCCTCTATGCCCGAAAGCGGAACCAGCGAGATCTGGCGCACTTTGGGTTCCCCCCGCGGGACCATGACGACCCCGGCTGCGGCAGAAAGGTCAGAAAGAAGCGCGCTTGTCGCTTCGAGCGCCTGTTCGATCGGTCCCGGTTCTGACAGGCGACGTTCTATCGCGGCGCGTTCTTCAGGTGTTGGCTCCGCAACCTGCATGATCCCGTCGATAAACAGGCGCAGGCCCGAATCGGTTGGCATCCGCCCGGCGCTGGTATGGGGCGCTGCCAGAAGACCAAGCGATTCGAGGTCTGAAAGAACAGAGCGGATCGAGGCAGGCGAAAGGTTGACTTTCTCGCCCGTTGCCAGCGTTTTCGACCCGACAGGCTGGCCGGTGACGAGGTATTCCTCCA
>JAGREQ010000191.1 GCA_020446465.1 Novosphingobium sp.
CGCAGAACAGCTTTACACCGGCAATGAAATCATCGTCACTGCCACAAAGCGCGAAGTGACCTTGCAGGACGTGCCGGTCGCCGTTTCCGTAACCACGGCCGATACAATCGAAAAAGCGCAAATCCGCGACATCAATGATCTGGTCACAGTCGTTCCGGCCTTGCGCGTCGTCCAGCTGCAAAGCTCCGCTGCCACAAACTTTTTCATCCGCGGGTTCGGCAACGGCTCGAACAATCTGGGCATCGAACCGTCAGTCGGTGTCTTTGTGGATGGCATCTACCGGTCGCGCACGGCGTCACAAATCGGCGATTTCCCTGATATTGAGCGGATCGAAGTGCTGCGCGGCCCCCAATCGACCCTGTTCGGCAAGAACGCCTCGGCGGGGGTTGTCTCGCTCATTACCAAAAAACCGCAATACCAGTTCAGCGGCTCGATGGAGGCGACATACGGCAACTTCGATGCCTATACAGCCAAGGGCTATATCACCGGCCCGCTGGGCGAACATGTTGCAGCCAGCCTTGCCGGTGGTTTCAACCGCCGCGATGGTTTCGTGCATAACCTTGGCACAGGCGGCGACACCAGCGACAGGAACCGCTGGTTCGTGCGCGGGCAGGCGCTGGTCGAACCGTCAGATGACTTGTCCATCCGTCTGATCGCGGATTACGACAAGATCGACGAGGAATGCTGCTCTGTCATCAACTTGCAGAGCTCTGCGGCAACCGCAGCCCTGATGGCCGTCGGCGGACAAGTCACGGACCCGGCCCACCCCTATGCCGACATCACTTACAGCAACTTCCCGCCAGTCAACAAAATCGAGAATTACGGGTTTTCGGGCCAAATCGAGTATCAGGCAGGACCAGTCAAGCTGACGTCGATTACCGCCTATCGCTGGACGGATGCCTTTACCAATCAGGATTCCGATTTTTCCAGCGCCCGGCTGCTTGGCAGCAACTTGCAAGACCAGTCCATGCGAACTTTCACGCAGGAATTGCGCGCAACTGCCGACATCAATGACCGGCTGAGCGTTCTGGTCGGGGCGTTCTATCTTCGCGACAGGATTCGCCAGCGCAACGAACTCTATCTCGACTCCGCTTTCAGGCCCTATGCAGACTTGCTGGTCCAGGGCGGCTCCGGCGGTGCGCTGAACGTGCCCATGCTGGAACAGACTTTTGGCGCGCTCGAAGGCGACCCCGGCAAATATACAGGCACGTTCTTCACGCCCGGTAGCGGGCTTGAAGAAGCCTATCGCCTGAAGGGAGAAGCGTTCTCGGTCTTCGGGCAGCTTGATTTCGAGATTGTCGACCGCCTGACACTGACACTGGGCGGCAACTTTACCAGTGATCGCAAGAGATACCGGACCAACACCACGTCCAACGACGTATTTTCCGCAGTTGATCTCGATAGTGCGATCTATGCACCGTTCCGCGAACAATTGCTTGTCGGGGCCGGTTTGCTGAATGCGGGCGTCAACCCGAACGACATGGCAGCCGTCACGGCCTTTGCCACAGACCCCGCAACTGCGCCGATTTACCAGCAGATTGCGGCCTTCGCCGCTGCCAACCAGAACAACCCGCTCGCAAACCCGCTGGGCAGCCTGCGTTCGCTGCAACTCTTTCCGCCATTCCTTAATGTTCCCAATGCGGTTGAGAACGGCAAGACGAAGGACAACGATTTTTCCTACACCATTCGTCTGGCCTATGATGTCTCACCCGATTTCAATGTCTATGCAAGCTATGCAACGGGCTTCAAGGCGAGTTCAATCAACCTTTCCCGCGATAGCCGCCCGCCTGCCGCTGCCTTTGGCGATCTTGCCACGGCGGGCCTGATCCTGCCGAACCTGCGTGCAGGCACCCGCTATGCTGGCCCTGAAGAATCGCGCGTGATCGAATTCGGCGCCAAGGGCACATGGGGAGGATATTCTGCAAACGTCGCCCTGTTCCATCAGGAAATCAAAGGTTTTCAGTCCAATATCTTTACCGGCACCGGCTTTGCGCTCGCCAATGCGGGCAAGCAATCAACTTATGGCGTAGAGTTTGACGGAACAGCCCGCCCGATCAAACCGCTGACGCTTGGCCTGTCGGTCGTCTGGCTCGATCCCAAGTATGACAGTTTCGAGTTTTCAGCCGTTGGCGACCAGACTGGCCGTCGCCCGCCTGAAATCCCCGAATGGTCTATCACGCTGAGCGGCCAGTGGGATCAGGAACTGAACAACGGCGATCACGTCGTTCTGCGGGCCGCCTACCATTATGAATCCAGCGCCTGGTCAGTTGAAGGCCTGCCCGGCTTCATCACCCGTGACGCGGCAGGCAATGTCATCAGTTACCAAAGCGCGATCGACGCGGCAGGCCAGTTCAAACGGCAGGTTGACGAACTTGCTGCCTCGCTCACATACGCCATGGGCAATGGGGTGGAGCTTTCGGTATGGGGCCGCAACCTGCTCAACGACCGTTACATGAACCGCATTTTTGACTCTGTTGCCCAGCCGCGAGCCATTTCCGGTTACATCAATGTGCCGCGCACGTATGGCGTCGCGGCCAGAGTGAAGTGGTAGATTTTGTTGCAAGGTTACAGCATTTTGGTGGTGGGTCGGTGAAATCTGGCGAACAGCTTTTCCATTGCAACCACCGCCAAAGTGTGTTCGGTTCACCCCGATAGGCGAAGCCATCGCCTGACAGGGGGACTGTGATGAACTGGATGATCTTGCCATACAAGCGCTACTTCGATTTTTCGGGGCGCTCACGCCGGATGGAATACTGGATGTTCACGCTCTTTTGCGTGATCGTCGCCTTTGTCATGATCGCGCTCATGCTTGCCGGTGGCCTTTCCTTCGCCAGCTTCGTCACTCCCGAAGCCGCGCAGATGTCGATTGGCCCCATGGTCTTTCTGGGCGGAGGGTTGCTTGGCCTGTTCTGGCTGGGAACGATCATTCCCAGCATTGCCGTGGTTGTTCGCCGTCTGCACGATCGCGATATGTCCGGCTGGTGGTATCTGGGGATTGTGGTTGCCTCGATGATTCCCCTCATCGGAGTTATCGCGAGCATCGCTTTCATCGTGCTGATGCTGCTGCCCGGTACGCCCGGCCCCAACCGCTTTGGCCCCGACCCCAAAGACCCGACAAACGCTGAGGTTTTTGCCTGAACCGATGCGATTTCGGTGGGCTGGCCAGAAGGTCAGCTCACCCGCTCGACCCCGCCGCCATTCACACGCCAGACGGCGGCCTCTTCGGCAATCGCTTCGAACGGAGCGCGTTCTGTCCCGGTCATCCAGACTTGCGCGCTGCCTGTGCGCAAGCGGGCAAACAGCGCCGCGCGCCGCACTGGATCAAGGTGCGCGGCCACCTCATCCAGCAGCAGCAGACCGGGCCGCCCCTGCTTCGACAGTTCCGCATGAGCAAGCGTCATGGCGATCAGCATGGCCTTCTGCTCACCTGTTGAACATTGCGCCGCAGCCACTCCTTTGCCCGCCATCGTGACTTCCAGCTCATCGCGATGCGGCCCCGATAGCGAACGGCGCGCAGCGCGATCCCGCCGGCGCATCGCCCGCAATTCTTCCTGCAACGCATCGCGCCCCACAGGACCGCCCGGCACATAGCGCAGTTCCGGCCTTGCGAATGGTTCCGGCGGCAAGTCGTGCAGAGCCTGCGAAAGCTGCTCCACAAGCATGACCCGGCCACTGGCCAGGGCCGCCCCGGCGTCTGCCATCTGGGCTTCTATGGCATCCATCCATTGCGATTCCGGTTCAACATCTGCCGACAATAGCCGGTTGCGTTCGCGCAAGGCTGCCTCATACCGGGAGGCATTGCGGGCATGGGCAGGATCAAGCGCAAGCGTCAGCCTGTCCATATAGCGCCGCCGCCCGCCTGCTGAATCCATGAACAGGCGGTCCATCGCCGGGGTCAGCCAGCCCACAGCAAGCCATTCACCCAACGCTATCGCAGGATTTTCCGTCCCGTTCACTTGCACCAGCCGGCGCCCCGGACGATCAGCCTGCACCCCCGTGCCGATCATCACCCGGTCCCCGCCGTCGCCACAATCAAGAGCAGCACTGACGGCAAAGCCGCCCGGCCCACCCCCTCGCGCCATGTCGGTCAGCGCCCCGCGTCGTAGCCCCCGGCCCGGTGCAAACAGGGAAAGCGCTTCGAGCACATTGGTCTTGCCCGCGCCGTTTTCTCCATAAAGCAGGTTGAATGCGCGCGTATCATCAAGCTGCGTCGCGGCATGATTGCGAAAATCGCTCAAGGTAATGCGATCAAGCGCCATCCATCCCTCGCCTAGTGGGTCGTCGCAAAAGGTGAAAAATCGGTCCCGCTGTCGAACACATCCACGCCTTCATGCCGTTTCAGCCAGCCGACAACCATATATGTCAGCGGCGTCAGGACAGCTTCCCACAGCGTTTTTATGAGCCACTGGGATACGACCACCTGCATGATCTGGTCCGGAGGCCAGCCGGCCAGCCCATAGAAGGCAAGCGGATAGAAGATCAGGCTGTCCAGCCCCTGCCCGATAATCGTTGAACCGATTGTGCGGCTCCAGAGCATCCGGCCCTGCGTCCACAGCTTCATCCGCGCCAGAATGTATGAGTTGGCGAACTCTCCCACCCAGAACGCCGTGATAGAGGCCGCCACAATCCGCCAGCTATTGCCGAAGACGGCCTCGTAAGCATCCTGATGGGGCCAGCCCTTCGCCGGTGGCAGTGCCACCACAACCCAGGCCATGAAAGCCATGAACAGCAATGCTGCAAAGCCCGTCCAGATAACCCGGCGGGCGTGGGCATAACCATAGACTTCGGTCAGCACATCGCCAATGATG
>JAGREQ010000192.1 GCA_020446465.1 Novosphingobium sp.
TCTCCGGCGGCGGCGAAAACGAAGTTTACGTGACCATGGTGCGCACTGGCGACGACGGACCGAAGGGCATTTCCTGCCTTGTCATTGAAAAGGACATGGACGGCGTTTCTTTTGGCGCGCAGGAAAAGAAGATGGGCTGGAACTCTCAGCCCACCGCGGCTGTCAACTTCGACGCTGTCAAAGTGCCCAAGGCGAATATCGTCGGCAGCGAAGGCCAGGGCTTTTCCATCGCGATGGCGGGTCTTGATGGCGGGCGGCTGAATATCGGGGCTTGTTCCCTGGGTGGCGCGCAGCGCGCTCTGGATGAGGCGATTGCCTACACCAGGGAAAGGAAGCAGTTCGGCAAGACGATTGCCGATTTCCAGAACACGCAGTTCACGCTCGCTGATATGGCTGCGGAGCTGGAAGCAGCCCGGGCCTTGCTCTATCTTGCCGCAACCAAAGTAACGGCGGGCGCACCGGACAAGACTAGGTTTGCGGCAATGGCGAAAATGATCGCTACTGAAACGGGATCGAAAGTGGTTGATCGTGCGCTGCAACTGTTTGGCGGATATGGCTATCTGAAAGAATACCCGATCGAAAAGCTGCTGCGGGATTTGCGGGTCCACTCAATTCTTGAAGGCACCAACCAGATCATGCGGATGATCGTTGGCAGGGAACTTGTAAGAGATTGAGTTTAATCTGTTTTGGGTGTCCCGGCGCGCGATTGAAACATATCGGGCTGCAACTGCACATAGGTGATTGAAACCATGGCAGTCGGTCTGTATGTTGCAGTGCAGCATCGCCTAGGAGTATTTGATGACCCAAGCAAAAACCGATTCTCAGACAGGTCCGTCACCCAGCGAATACATGGTGGAGGCCTATGCCAAACTGGGCGATGCGATGGCCCAGTTTGTTCGCAACCCGCCTATTCGCAAACCAAACCGGCGGTTTGACGCGCTGGCGGCCTTCTCGGCGCTGAATGATGTGATGAAAGGCATCTGGATGCAGCCGGAGCGGTTGCTGGAGGCGCAGACAGAAGCTGTCAACGAATGGAGCCAGATGTGGACCCGGATGTGGGGTCTGGATGCGGCCGCTGAACCGCTTGTCGTGCCGGAGCGGGGCGATCGGCGCTTTCGGGATGAGCAATGGGAAAGCAGCGCCTGTTTCAGCAAGCTGAAGGACAGTTATCTGCTGATTGGCAAGCACTTGCGCGCGTTGGTTCAGGCTTCTGCTGAAGAAGACCCCGGCAAACGCGCCTTGGCAGAATTGCTGGTGGAGCAGTATCTCAACGCTGTCGCGCCGACCAACTTTGTCTTTACAAACCCGGAAGTTCTGCGCCGCACGGTTGAAACGGGGGGCGCCAACCTCGTTTCGGGCTTTGCCAACATGATCAGTGACTTGTCCACCGGGCGCGGGATCGTGCAGCGGCGAACGGATCACGACGCGTTCAAGTTGGGCGAGAATATCGCCTGCACACCGGGGGCTGTCGTCTATCAGAACGACCTGATGCAGTTGATCCAGTACACGCCGACAACCAAGAAGGTCCGCAGACGGCCTGTGCTTTATGTGCCGCCGCTGGTGAACAAGTATTACATGGTCGATCTGCAACCCAGATCCAGCCTCATCAAATGGCTGGTTGATGAAGGAAACACGGTTTTCGTGGTTTCCTGGGTCGATCCGGACGAGAGCCATCGTCATTGTGCTGTCGATGATTATGTCGGCCATGGCGTGATCGAGGCGATTGACCAGATTATAGAGGCAACAGGCCAGAAATCCGTCGATACGTTCGGCTTCTGCATGGGCGGCACACTGGTCACAATGGCCGCTGCGGTCCTTGCTGCGCGTGGTGAGGGCGCGAAAATCGGCACGGCAACCCTGATTGGTGCGCTTGTAGATTTTGCCGACATGATGGAGTGGTCAGCCTTCGTGAACGAGGCCCATGTCGAGGCGCTGGACGTCCATATTGGCGAGAAGGGCTATATCGACAAGGACGAGTTGCAGCAGTTGTTCTCATTGATGCGGGCCAACGACCTCGTCTGGTCCTCGTTCATCAGCCACTATCTGCTGGACAAGGAATCTCCGCCATCTGACCTGCTGTTCTGGTTTGAGGATGGCTCCCATATCCCGCACGCATTCCTGCGCAGCTACAACCGCAAGCTGCTGGTTGAAGACAAATTGCGGGTGCCCGGTGCGGTCGAACTGCTGGGTGAGCACCTCGACCTGACGAAGATCGACAGCCCGGTGATGATCATCGGCCTGAAGGACGATCACGTCTCTTCGTGGTCCAGCGTGTTCCGCGGCAAGCAATATTTTGGCGGGCCTGTGGAGTTTGTTCTGGGTGGTTCGGGCCACAATGCCGGGGTCATCAATCCGCCCAGCGCCAACAAACATGGTTATTGGACAAATACTTCTGACACGAACGATTCCAATACGTGGCTGGCGGGTGCCGACAAACATGAAGGATCATGGTGGCCATATTGGATGGAATGGCTCGACAGGAACGATAATGGCGGGCAAGTAGCTGCGCGCAAGCTCGGAATCGGGCAACTGGAGGTGTTGGAGGAGGCGCCGGGTTCTTACGTGCTCGGTCGTTAGTAACTATGGTATGATTGGAAACGATGTGACCTTCCAGAACGACGATGCCCTGACCTTCGTAGATGGGCGGGTGGGCAGAATGCGGCTGAACCGGCCCAAGGCTATTCATGCCCTGAACCTGTCGATGGTTCGGAAAATGACGAGTTCGCTGGTGCTGTGGCGCAATGATCCCGATGTGCAACTGGTCATGATCGACCATGCCGACGGGCGCGGTTTCTGCGCTGGCGGCGATGTGGTCGGCATTGCCAAAAGTGCCAAGGGGCACGGCGCTGCGGGCGATGCCTTCTTTTATCAGGAATATCAGATGAACCATCTGATGTACACGTATGAGAAGCCGGGCATTGTCTTTATGGATGGCATTACGATGGGCGGCGGCGTCGGTATTTCAATGCCCTGCCGGTATCGTATTGCAACCGAGCGCACCGTCTTTTCAATGCCGGAAACGGGTATCGGTCTTTTCCCCGATGTCGGTGGTGGGCGCTATCTGTCACGCCTGCCGGGCCGCCTCGCGCAGTTCCTGGGCTTGACTGGTGGGCGCATGGACGGGGCCGAATGCCTCGCGACCCGGCTTGCGACGCACTATATCCCGTCCGACCGATTGGAAGACGTAAAGGAACAGCTTTGCCTTCATCCCGAAGGGGCTGCGGCCATTCTGGATGGTGCTTCCGAACCGCCGCCACCAGCAAAAATTCTCGAAAATCTGGACCAGATCAACAAGCATTTCGCGTCCGACCGACTGGAGGACGTTCTGGCGTCGCTGGCGGATGATCCGTCCGAATGGGCGCAAAAGCAGCTCAAGATCCTGCGCAGCAAGTCACCGCTGTCGTGCAAGGTCACGCTGCGCTTGCTGCTGGTCAGCCCGCATTTTGGCGACTTCGCTGACGAAATGCGGCTTGAGTTCGGCATCGTCCATCGCATTTTCCGGCAGCACGATTTCATCGAAGGCGTGCGTGCGCTACTGATCGACAAGGACAACAATCCGCAGTGGAACCCGCCCACGCCGGAAGCGGTAACCGACGAGCTGGTCAGCAGCATCTTCGAACCCTTGACGAAGCAGAAGGCCTGGCGCCCGATCGAGATGACCGGCGCGTAACAGGACACGGGCCTGAACAAGAGAGGATACTATGAGTTACGAAACGATTCTGAGTGAGAAGCGTGGCGCTGTCACGCTGGTCACGATCAATCGCCCCCAGGCGCTCAACGCACTGAGCAGCAAGGTTCTGGAAGAACTGATTGATGCTTTCGCAGCGTTCGAGGCGGATGATGCACAGGGCTGTCTTGTGTTGACCGGATCTGGCGACAAGGCCTTTGCAGCGGGGGCTGACATCAAGGAGATGTCGGAAAAGGCTGCGGCTGACTTTTTCCTGGGTGATTTCTTTGCTGGCTGGACCAGCAATCTGGTCAAGACCACGCGCAAGCCGTGGATCGCCGCTGTCAACGGTTTCGCACTGGGCGGCGGGTGTGAGCTGGCAATGATGGCTGACATCATGCTCGCCAGCGATAATGCCAAGTTCGGTCAGCCTGAAATCAAGCTGGGCGTAGCGCCGGGCATGGGTGGCTCACAACGCCTGACGAAGGCTGTCGGCAAGTCCAAGGCGATGGAAATGTGCCTGACTGGCCGCATGATGGGCGCTGAAGAGGCAGAGCGCGCCAACCTTGTGAGCCGTGTCGTGCCGCAAGCTGATCTGCTGGACGAAGCCTTGAAAATGGCTGCGACCATTGCCGCCATGCCGCGCATGGCAGCGATGATGAACAAGGAAATGGTCAACGCTGCGTTTGAACTCACGCTGGATCAGGGGCTGACGTTCGAGCGTCGTCTTTTCCAGATTCTGACAGCGACGGAAGACAAGGCTGAAGGCATGGCTGCCTTCGTTGAAAAGCGCGAAGCCAACTGGAAGGGGCGTTAAGATTATGAAGATTGCATTTATCGGCCTTGGCAACATGGGTGGCGGCATGGCCGCCAATCTGGTGAAAGCCGGGCACGAGGTGAACGCTTTCGACCTTAGTGAAGCCGCGCTTGCCCAAGCCAGGGAAAACGGTTGCGCCCCTTTCACCGATGCCAAGCAAGCCGTGCAGGGTGTCGATGCCGTTGTCACCATGCTGCCTAATGGCAAGATCGTGGACGGTGTCTATTCCGGCGATGTCGTCGGCCAGGCACCCGCAGGCGCAATTC
>JAGREQ010000193.1 GCA_020446465.1 Novosphingobium sp.
TGCGCTCTTTCGCGCGGCTTTTTTCCTCGTCCCGCCGGGCACCGCCAAAGGCCGCATCAAAGCCATATTTATCGAGCGCCTGTTTCAACCCTTCGGTCTTCCACATGTCGGTGTGGAGTGGGCCATGATCGAAAGGGTTTATGCCTTTTTCAACCGCCTCGGGGTTCTGGTAAACCAGCAGGTCCATGCCCGCATCGCGCGCGGCCTTGTCACGCAGGGCATACATATCGCGGAACTTCCATGTCGTATCGACATGCAGCAACGGGAAGGGCGGCGGTGCAGGGTAGAATGCCTTTTTGGCAAGATGCAGCATCACAGCCGAATCCTTGCCGACCGAATAGAGCATGACCGGCTTTTCAGCCTCCGCGACGACTTCGCGCATGATGTGGATGCTCTCGGCTTCGAGCCTCTGGAGATGTGTCAGTGCCATTCCTGCGCCACTAGGCGGGGGGCGGGGAGGGGTCAATCACACGAAATGTTTGCCGCCTTGCAGTTGTGCTATAGTCTGGCGCAAACCACGTTGCGATTATCGAGATATTCCCATGCCCCTTACAGTTCATCAATTCCCCTGCCTTTCCGACAATTACGCCTATCTGGTGCGTGACGACGCATCCGGGAAAGTCGCCACGATCGATACGCCTGATGCCGAAGCGATCATTCGTGAAGCCGAAAATCTGGGCTGGAATGTCGATCTTGTGCTGAACACGCACTGGCACCCGGACCATGCCGGAGGCAACGCGGCGCTGAAGGAGCGATTCGCGTGCGAGCTTGTCGGCCCGGCAGAAGTGAAAGAACACTTCCCGCTGGACCGCATTGTTGGTGATGGCGATCAGGTGACGCTGGGCACTGTGCGTTTCGATGTTCTCGATACCGGCGGCCATACGCTTGGCCACATCTGTTATTACGCCCCGGAAGAGGCCACGATTTTCGTGGGCGATACGCTGTTCCCGCTTGGCTGCGGGCGCGTGTTCGAAGGAACACCGCAGCAGATGTGGGCCAGCCTTTCGCGTCTTGCCGCCCTGCCACCTGAAACGGTTGCCTGGTCTGCACACGAATATACGCTTGCCAATGGCCGTTTCGCCGTGACGGTCGATTCCTCGCCAGCCCTTGCCGAGCGTATGCGCCAGATTGAGGCAACGCGCGCGCGGGGTGAACCAACAGTGCCGACCACGATCGGGGAGGAACGGCGCACCAATCCGTTTTTCCGCGCGCCAGAGCTTTCAAACGAAACAGACCCGGCGCTGGCTTTTGCGGAAATTCGCGCCGCCAAGGACAATTTCAAGGGCTGAGTTTCAAGGCCTATGGCCCGGTGTCTTCACCATCGCGGAGGGACTGGCCTGCGGTCGGTATGTCGTCGATCCGGCGCCAGGCGAAAAATCCGGCGATGACATAGGCAACTGCCGCTGAAATGGCGACGGCAATGGCAATGCCCAGCGCTTCGTAACGATGGGCGAGCGGGACGAAAATCGCCAGCAACACGGCAAGCGAGACCAGCTTTGCCCAGAGCGCCTTTCGCGCGTTGCCGGTGGAATGGAGCGCCGGTTCAAACGCGACGCCGCCCAGTTCAAACGCGGCGCTGACTGCCATGGCCACCAGCACGGGATAAGCGACCATGAACGTCTCGCCCCCGACGATAAGCAGTAACTGCTTGCCCAGAAGGAGCGATAGCCCGATCACCAGTAATCCTGCCGCGCTGGCGATGAGGCTGGTCTGCGCGGTCAGTTTTCTGAATTCATCCTTGGCCACGGCAAAGCGTGCCCGTGAGATTTCCGCATAGGCTGCGCGGGTCAGCAATGCCGAGAACTTGCCCAGACCCTGGCTCAACTGCTGGGCAAGGCGGAACAGACCTGCGCCCTTTGTCCCGACGAAATAGCCGACGGCGAGAAGCGGGCCGTTTTTCTTCACAGCATCAATCGTCGCCGTGGCGTATGTGACCCAGAAGAAATGGATGATCCCGTCATTTTCGTGGAGCGACTGTCGCCAGTGCTTCAGGGCGTTCCAGCCAATGGCCTTTGGTGCAAGAATGCGGGCCATTAACCAATAAAGTGCCGCTTCGATAAGGTCGATGACGGCCCAGGCGACAAGAAATTTCACCAGCGTCGGACCAGTCAGCCAGATGGCCCCTGCCGCCAGCAGCCGCCCCAGCGGAACGATCGCCTCGACATAAGTTGCGATATCGAACCGATTGAGCGCGCGCACGATGCCGGTTGGCGACGAAACCAGCGCCCACAGTGCCGCGACGTTGAACCAGAACGCAACGCCAACAAGATCGGGATTGAGATCGAGCGCGTGGTTGAACTGGTAGAAAATCACCCAGGCCGCCAGGCATCCCATGACCGCACCGGCTGCATCGAGCAGGCCGCACAGCATACTCAGCCGGCCAAAGGCGCCCCAGTCATCACGCTGGACATGCGTCGCGCCATAGCGAACCACGATGCGCCATGTCTGGAAACCGGCAATAGCAATCAGCGCCTGCGATGTGCCGAATATCAGTGAAAAGTGGCCGAACCCTTTCAGGCCCAGCGATCGCGTGATGATCGCCAGATAGACAAGGCTGCAAATCGCGCCAAAGCCCTTGCCGCCCAGCAACCACATGGTGTTGGCGAACATGCGGCCCAGCAGGGATTCGGGCATGGGTCTCTTGCGGGCCTTGGCTGGCATTGCGACGCGTTTGAACCAGCCGGGCGATTTCTGCAAGCAGTGCGGACCATTGCGGGTTGATGGATCAACGCCTAATGGCTTTTTTCATGATCGAACATGCTATTCTTCTGAGCGCAGGCCAGGGTTCGCGCCTTTTGCCCCTGACGGCTGAAAGACCCAAATGCCTGATCGAGTTTTCAGGGCGCACCTTGATCGAGTGGCAGATCGAAATGCTGGCGCGTGGCGGGGTCAAGCGGATCGACGTTGTTACCGGGTTCATGACGGATATGGTCGAAGAACGACTGTCCTCGCTCAACGATCCGCGTGTGACAGTGACCTGTCATTTTAACCCGTTTTTCAAAGTTGCAGACAACCTTGGTTCCTGCTGGATCGTCCGCGACCAGATGCAGGACGATTTCCTTATCCTCAACGGCGATACGCTGGTTTCGCAAGAAATTGTCGCGCGTGTCCAGCAAGGCTCCGACTGGCCGATTGCAGTGACAGTTGATGTAAAGCCCGCCTATGACAGCGACGACATGAAAGTCTCACGCGGCGAAAATGGCCGTTTGGCGCGGATCGGAAAGACCCTCACTGCCGAAGAAAGCAATGCCGAATCCATCGGCTTTCTGGCTTTCCGCGGGGATGGCGCAGACCTTTTCCGCGAGACAGTGCGCCAGACGATGCGCACGCCCGACGGGGTCAACCACTGGTATCTGAAAGTAATCGACATGATTGCCGACAGCGGCAAAGTTGGCACTGTTTCTATCGAGGGGATGGATTGGGCCGAAGTCGATTTTCTCAACGATATCGAGATAGCAACGGCGTTGACCGACACCTGGGTCTGACCGCAATCGGGCGCAGTGGCTTTTGTCTGGGCGTCAGTCGAACCCGATCGCCAGCCATGCGGCCAGTTCCTTTAACTGTGCGTCGTCCAGTGCAACCGCCTGGCCCAGATCGGGCGTTTTTGGCCATCCGTTATCGGTGAAGTTCATGCCGCTCCATTCGCGCGCACCTTCATAGCGTGGAATGACGTGAAAGTGGACATGCGGGTCCACCATCATCAGCATCAGGTAATTGAGCTTCTCATAACCGACCAGCTTGCCCAGCGCCTTTTCAATCGTTGCACTGGCCTGTTTTAGCTCAGCATGAGCGCTTTCAGGCAAGGCGCCAAAAGCGGTGACGTCGGATTTTGCTGCCAGAACAAGGCTGCCGAGTGTTGGCTGGGCCGGGCGCGCGAGCACAACCCAGTGTTCAAACTCTTTCACCAGCGATGTGGGCCAGCCAAATTTTTCGATTGTCGCGTTCATGATGATCAATTCTCCGCGAGCCATGATGTAATCACCTTGCCCGATGCCGCAACCTGCAAGGCTTGCACAATCTGAACCATGTGGACGACCAGTGAAAGGACTGTCCAGATTGCAACGGCAACAAGGCCCCAGTCCGGCCTGCCCAGGAGGACAGAAACGAACAGGATCACCATGTTGGGGTTGCGCCGGGCCGTGATGAGGCGGAACTGGCTGTCAAACTTGCGCCAGACGTGGATGTGTATCCCGTCGAACCGGCGCATGAAATAGCCTTCGATCAGCCGCTGGACAACGTAGCCGCCCTGAATGGCGATCTGCACTGCCCAGAATGTCCATTCATCGAAACCAAGCCCCCAATGGACAAGCCCGGTCGCCCAGAACCACCACCAGAACGGCGGGTGGACAAGATCAATACCGTGATCGAACACATTGCCCCACCAGCTAGACGTGATGGTGCAACGGGCGAGTTTGCCGTCCACCGTGTCCAGCACCATGAACACGAGGCCCGCCGCCATGCCGGTCCAGTATTGGCCTTGCGCGAAAAGCACTGTGGCCCAGACGCACAAGATGGCTCCGATGGCTGTCACCATGTTGGGGGTCATCCCGATGCGCGCGGCAATGCGGGTGAGGACCAGCGCCCATTCCGGCCAGAGATATTTGGTGAGAATGTCGGTTACGCCCTTGTAGGCGCCAAAGTAGCTTGCCCGTTCGATCGAACGGACCGTGGCAGGCTCCAGCCGTTGCAAAAACGGCGTTTCGCGTTTGCGTAGCTGTTTGTTCTCGATCGTTGGCCCACTCTCGAAGG
>JAGREQ010000194.1 GCA_020446465.1 Novosphingobium sp.
TGCCGGAACGCATCGCCTTCCGGCCCGTCGGCAGCGGCAGGTGGTGTCCCCGCATCACTGGCCTCGCGAATATGCAGCGTCAGCGGGATCCGCCCAAGAAACGGCAAGCCCATGTCAGCAGCGGCAGCCTCGGCCCCGCCCTGTCCGAACGGATCGCTGCCCTTGCCGCAATGCGGGCAAAGATAGCCGGCCATGTTTTCGACCAGACCAACGATCGGCACCCCGACATGATCGAACAGGTGGATGGCGCGCCGCGCATCGATCAGCGCCAGATCCTGCGGCGTGGAAATGATGATTGCACCATCGGGGCGATACCGCTGGATCATGGTAAGCTGGATATCGCCCGTGCCGGGCGGCAAGTCCACCAGCAACACTTCAACGTCGCCCCAGTCTGCATCGAGCAACTGGCCAAGCGCACCAGCCGCCATCGGCCCGCGCCAGGCGACTGATTTGCCCGGCTCCACTAGGTTGCCCATGGAAAGCACGCGTACGCCTTCGGGACCATCGAGCGGGATCAACTGCTTTTCAACCGCGCCGGGCCTTTTGCCTTCGCTCGCCAGCAGGCGCGCCTGCGATGGCCCGTAAATGTCCGCATCGACTACGCCGACCTTGCGGCCTTGCCGGGCGAGCGCAATCGCCAGATTGGCTGTCAGCGTCGATTTGCCAACGCCGCCCTTGCCTGAACCGACAGCGATGATCTTGCGCTTCGGCTTTTCCCCGGTGAGCGCCACGCGCAGTTCGGAAATGTCTTCGCGCCCTTCCAGCGCGCTGCGCGTTTCAGCCTCCAGCACCGCGCGTTCTGCCGCGCCCAGCCCTTCGGCATCAATGACAAGTGTGACAGCGCCGCCCGAAGCGCGCGCGGTCTGCAGCCGGTGCGAAATAGCCTCCGGCAAGAGCGATTTGAGTGTGTTAACGTCCATCCTGGGTGCTTCCCTAACGAAATTCACGCAAGAGGCACTGTTTTTGTGACATTCCGTCCCTATAAAAGATGACATGAGACGAACGGACGGTATTTTGGGGAACGGTTTTCTGGGCCGGATTGCATTGGCAATGGCTGGCAAGCGCAGCCCGTGGGGCGGCAAGCCCGGCGGCGGGTCTGACGATGGCGGCAATCCCGGCAGCGACGATGGCGACGGGAAAAGCGGCGATTCGAAACCGAGCGGCCCGCGCAACCCCTGGCTGCCCGGTGGCGGCAGTGGTGGAACAGGCGGCAAGGATAACGAACCGCGCCGATCAGCCAGTATCGAGGATATTTTCCGCACACGCGGGCCGGAAGGGCCAAGGCGCGGGACAGGCGGCCCCGGTGGCCCCGGCTTTCGCCTGCCCGAACGTCCCGGCGGGGGGAGCTGGTTCCCGCTTCTTGCCGCGGCGATCGTTGTTGTCTGGCTGGGCGTCACCAGTTTTCACCAGATCGGCCCTAAACAGCGCGGTATCGTCACCACGCTGGGGCGTTATTCCCATACCATTACGCCGGGTATTTCCCTGACCTTCCCGTGGCCGATCCAGAACGTCGAGGTTACGGATGTCACCTCCATCCGGCGCGAAACAATCCCCGAAGGCGAAGCGGAAAAGCTGATGTTGACGGGCGACCAGAATCTGGTCGATCTGTCCTACCTCATTCGCTGGAACATCAAGGATCTGAAACTCTACAAGTTCCAGCTTGCCGAACCTGACCAGACAGTGCGCGAAGTGGCCGAAGCCGCCATGCGCGCCTCAGTCGCTGAAAAGTCGCTGAACGAGGTGCTATCGGGCGCAGGCCGGGCCGCGATCGAGCAGCGCGTGCGTAACCGTATGCAGGCGATACTCGATGCTTATCGTTCCGGCGTCGCCGTGCAGGGCATCGACATCAAGAAGACCGATCCGCCAGGGCGCGTGGTCGATGCTTTCAAGGGCGTGTCGGCAGCGCAGCAGGACGCGCAGACCGAAGTCAACCGCGCGCAAGCCTGGGCGCAGCAACTTCTGGCCCGCGCGCAAGGCGATGCCGCCGCCTTCGACAAGGTTTACGAACAGTATCGCCTTGCCCCCGAAGTGACCCGGCGGCGCATGTATTATGAAACGATGGAGCGGGTGCTGAGCGAAACCGACAAGACCATCATCGAAACCCGTGGTGTCGTGCCTTATCTGGCTGTTCCACCGGGCCGTCAGGCAGGCGATGCGGTGACAGTGACGCCGCCCGCTGCCAACACAGCCAAGCAGGGGAACTGAACCGATGGAAGAGTTCTGGAATAATCACAAACTGTCCATTGTCGCCATCCTCGCCCTTGCCATTGCCACGATGGCAAGCGTGGTGGTGGTCCCCGAAACGCAGCAGGCTGTTGTCGTGCGAACAGGTGAGCCGGTCCGCGTCATCAACCGTTTCCGGCCCAACACCGATTTTGGACGGACGGGCGCCGGGCTTGTTTTCCGCATTCCGTTTTTCGAACAGGTCCAGCGCGTCGACAAGCGCGTGCTCTCGGTCGAAATGCAGCGCCAGCAAGTGTTGTCGAGCGACCAACAGCGGTTGGAAGTGGATGCGTATGCCCGCTTCCGCATCATCGACCCGGTCCGCATGGTGGAAACTGCCGGGACAGAAGAAATGGTGGCTGAACAGCTCCAGCCGATTCTGATGTCAGTCCTGCGTCAGGAACTTGGGCGCCGGTCCTTCGCCTCGTTGCTGACCGCAGATCGTGGCACGGCCATGAAAAACATCCGCGAAAATCTGGACAAGGAAGCGCGCGAATATGGCGCACAAGTGATCGACGTGCGAATCAAGCGCGCCGACCTGCCCGACGGAACGCCGCTGGAATCCGCCTTCACCCGGATGCAGACTGCCCGCGATCAGGAAGCTGCGACCATTCGTGCCCAGGGCCGCAAGAACGCGCAGATCATCCGTGCCGAAGCCGAAGCGCAAGCCGCCAAGGTCTATGCCCAGAGCTTCGGGAAAGACCCGCAGTTCTATGATTTCTACCGCGCCATGCAGAGCTATGACACGACGTTCGGCACCGGAACGGGCGCAAGTTCGATCATTATGTCACCAGACAACGAATATCTTCGCCAGTTCCGGGGGAACAGGTAATCTATTCAAACTGCGTTCAGGCCGGAAAGCGTGAATCAAGGCGCGAATGTCGGGGCGGCGTGGCCGCCCGCAACTGAAAGGAACGAGAGGACGTGAAGCCCGTGCGATACGCCTACGGATTTTCGAGTGCGCTGCTGATTGGTGGCGCTGCCATTTCGCTGATTACCGGCGTGCCAGCAGGCGCGCAGGTAGCCCAGAACGACCAGACAGAAATGCGAACGGTTGCGCCCGTCGGTGGCGCGCCTGCGAGCTTTGCTGACCTTACCGAGCAATTGCAGCCGGCTGTGGTCAACATCTCGACGCGTCAGCGTCTGCGTGTGCCCAACAACCCGCTTGCCCAACTGTTCGGGATGCCGGGCGCCGGAGGTGCTCCGCAGACCCGCGAAGCCCAGTCGCTTGGTTCGGGCTTCGTCATTTCGCCCGATGGCTATGTCGTGACGAACAACCACGTCATCACTGCCGAAGGGCAGGGCGAAGTTGAATCGATCACCATCACGATGCCCGACGGCACCGAATACCCGGCCAAGCTGATCGGGCGGGATGCTGCCTCTGACCTTGCCGTGCTCAAGGTTTCACGCACCAAGCCGTTCCCTTTCGTCAAGTTCGGGGATTCCAAACAGGCGCGCGTGGGCGACTGGGTCATTGCCATCGGCAACCCCTTTGGCCTTGGTGGCACTGTGACGGCGGGCATTATTTCTGCCGTTTACCGCAACACCGGCTCTGGCGGTGCCTATGATCGCTATCTGCAGACCGATACCTCCATCAACCGGGGCAACTCCGGCGGCCCGATGTTCGACATGCAGGGCAATGTGATCGGCATCAACAATGCGATCTTTTCCCCATCGGGCGGCAGCGTGGGTATCGGCTTTGCAATTCCCGCCGAAATCGCTTCGCCTATCGTGCAGAAACTGATCAAGGGCGAAGCGATCGAGCGCGGATACCTGGGCATCCGCATCCAGCCCCTTAACGAAGACCTCGCCGATTCGCTGGGTATTGCCCATAACAAGGGCGAATTTGTGCAGGCAGTCGAACCGGGGCAGGCGGCTGACAAGGCCGGGCTGAAAGCTGGTGACGTTATCCTGCGTGTCGATGGCAGGGACGTGACGCCTGACCAGACGCTATCCTACCTCGTCGCCAATATCGAACCGGGCAAGCGCATCGCGCTCGACCTTATTCGCAACGGCCAGCGCCAGACTGTTACCGCAACGGTCGGCATGCGCCCGAGCGAAGAAGAACTGGCCAAGCGCCAGATGTTCGATCCCGATGATCAGAGCACTGACGATCAGGGCGTGCAAGGCTCCGGCGTGATCGAGGAATCGCTCGGCATGCAAGTAACGCCGCTGACGCCGCAGATCGCTGCCCAGCTTGGCGCACCGCGCGATGTGCAAGGTGTCGTCGTAACTGCCGTCGATCCGAGTTCTGACGCAGGGGCCAAGGGGCTTCGCCGTGGGGACATCGTGCTGTCGGTCAACTACGATCCCGTTACAGGCGTCGACCAGTTTGAAACCGCCGTGAAGAATGCCAAGCGTGACGGGCGCGAGGCTGTGCTGCTGCGTGTCCAGCGCGGTGGTCGCCCCGCCACTTATGTTCCGATCCGCCTGCGCTGATCGGAATTACCGGAATACAGCGAAGAAACCCCGGCCCTGACAGGTCGGGGTTTTTTGCATGAGCGCCGTTCTCCG
>JAGREQ010000195.1 GCA_020446465.1 Novosphingobium sp.
TGCCCCGTGCCAAATGTGGTAAGAGCGTTGAGCGCACGCACCCCTGTATCGAAAGCATGGCGCACAGGCGCACGGTCCAGAGCGCCAGTGCGGACGCCCCCTGCCGGCCATTCGCTGCGCGCATGGATCGGCCCGCCATTGTCGATCGGCAGGCCTTCGCCGTCCACCGCGCGGCCTAGATAGGCTTCCCCCACCGGGAGCAGGCCGGGGTGACCTTCTGGCCAGACACGCGCGCCGGGGCGTAGCATGACTGAATCCCCCAGAAGCATCATCATCGTGCGGCCATTGCGAAAGCCGATGACTTCGGCCTGCAAGGTCACATTGCGACCATGTGAAACCCGGCACATGGCTCCCACCGGAACCGACAAGCCGCATGCTTCCAGCAAGCCACCGTCGCAGGCTGTGACAAGGCCAAACCGCTGAGGCTCCAGATGCAGCGGTTCTGCGGCAATATCTTCAAGGATCGTGTTGAAAAGGTTCAACATTGCTTCAGTGCTTCTGCGATCGTCCGGCGCCAGATGGCTGGCCCGTCCTCAACTCCGCCGGTGGCGCATTCGACACGGAGCGCGCCGCGTTCCAGCGCCGGGTCAGCTTCGACTTGCCAGTCGCTTCGCATCCTGTCGGACAGCAAGGCGATATCGTCCGGGTTGAGCCGGATGACGCGCGCATCATCCGCCCGCGCCAGCATTGATACAGCCGTGTCGATGCGACTGACGAGCGCATCAGTGTCTAGCGCCAGGGGCGCGATAGCGGTTTCGCACAGCACGGCGATGGTTTCGCGCAGCCGCAAGCGCAGGTCTTCCTCTTGCTCCCGGTCCAGTCGTGCGAAGGACAGGGCCAGTTTTTCGTGAGCTGCCCCGGCCTGTTCTGCTGTGGCCAACGCCTCGGCACGGGCATGGGCCAGCCCTTCGGCGTATCCCTCGGCGCGGGCGGTGGCGATGGGGTCAGGGGCGTTTGCCTCTTGTGCAGGGCAGGCCGCAGGGGTGGCAGAAACCCTGCCTGAAAATCCGGCAGTTTGACATGTAAAGCGCGGGTCCAGCCGAAATCCGGCAGGCCTGTCAAAGGCAGCCGTTCGCATGGCGGCAGGGCGATCAGACATATTCGTCGTCACCTGCGCCAAAGACGATGGTTCCGTCAGCCGCAAGACTGCGGGCAACCGCAACGATCCGCTGCTGGGCGGCCAGCACTTCTTCCAGCTTGAGCCTGCCGCGCGCTGCAATTTCATCGCGCACGCCATCGGCCGCACGGCTGGACATTGCGCTGAGGAATACGTCGCGTTCATTCTCGGCAATGCCTTTGAGCGCATCGATCAGGGTTTCGCTTTCCACTTCGCGCAGCAGCGCACCCATGCCTTGCTGGTCGAGTTCGTAGAGGTGTTCGAACTTGAACATTTCGTTTTCGATCGCCTTGGCCAGTGGTTTGTTGCGCTTGGAGATCTGCGGCATCACCCATTTCTGGGTTGTCTTGTCAGTGCCGTTCATGATGTCGGCTGCGTTACGCGGTCCGCCAAAGGCAAGCGGCGTGCTTGCGCGGCTTTCATCAATGCGGCGAGTCAACATTTCTTCCAGCAGGGCGATAGAATCCGGGTGGACCGGGCCGACAGTTGCAATGCGATGTACGATTTCCGGTTGATCCTTTTTCGGCAAGGCATGGAGAACTTGCGCTGCCGTATCGGGATCGAGTTGCAGCAGCAGCAACGCGATGGTCTGCGGGTGTTCGCCCTCTATCAGGGGGAGCAGGGTTTGCGGCGCCAGCCAGCGCGCCAGTTCCAGCGGAGAGGGGCGCTGCCGGTCAGGCGCGATATTGCGCATGACGTGTTTGGCTTTCAGGTCGCCCACAGCGCGCGTCATCAAGGCTTCTACCTGGCCGACCCTGTCGTGTGTCGCAAAGCCCAGATTACTGGTGCGTTCCACGAACCCGGCGATGGCGGTATTGATCGCGTCGGGCTGTATATCGCCAAGCGCGCACATCTTTTCACCCAGAACCTGCAGTTCATCGGGGGAAAGCTGGGAAAGTATCCCGGCGGCCTGTTCGTCTTCCAGCAGCATCAGCATGACTGCGGCATTGCCGGCCTGGCTTGCGGCGACTGATCCGGTCATGCCGTTGCCCTTTCAGGTTCCCTGTTGCCCTCGTCATTCAACATTTGTCGCAGCGCAGTGATGGCGCTGTCGGGCTTTTCGGCGACAAGACGGCGCGCGAGGGTCAGTTTTTCGTCAAGCAGTTCGCGCTCGACCATGCCGGCCGCGTTCCGGGCCGCCACGTCACCTGCCATGGCTTCCTGACCAAGGTAAGGACCGGCATCTTCGCTATGTTCGCCTGCATTTTCCGGATTATTGCGTTTCAGGGCCTTGATCATCGGACGAACCCCCAGCAGCAGAACCAGGATCAGGGCCAGAACTGCCGCCGCGTAGCGAACGACCGTTGCAAACCACGGGGCTTCATAAAAGGGCGTTTCTTCAACCGTTAGCGGTTCAAACTTGCGCGCCATGACGGCGACCTGATCGCCCCTGTCCGGGTTGGCGCCAACGGCAGCGCTGACAAGCTGCTTTATCTGTTCAAGGTCGGCCGGTTTGGTGCCCTTCATTGCATCCTTGCTGAGCGCGACCGCGACTGACAACCGTTTCAGCCCGCCCGGTGCGGTGTTTGCCACGGACACTTCCCGGCCGAGTTCATAAGTGCGGGTAGAGCGACTTTCCTGACCGGGTGCGCTGGCCTGATTGTCCTGCGGCGCCGTCCCTGCTGGCGGGCGTTGTTCGGCCTCGGCAGCGGGCGGCGGAGTATTGGACAGCGCCCCGGGGATGCCGCTTCCCGTTTCACTACCGGGCATTGTAGAGGATTCAGCGCTTTCCTTGCGGATAGCGCCGTCCTTGTCATAGGTTTCGCGCGCCGAGGTTACTTCATCCATGTCGAGTTCGACCTGAATCTCGGTAGAAAAATTTCCGGCGCCCAATATCGGGGTCAACAGTTGCGTAACTTGCGCGCGCAGTTTTTCTTCCATCCGCGCCTGCAGTTCCAGCCTGTCACTGTTCGTCTCGTCAGGCTGCGACAGCAATCGACCATGCTGGTCCACCACGCGCACGGCATCGACCGAAAGGCCAGGAACTGACGCTGCGACAAGATTGACGATGGCGCTGACTTGCGTGTCGGACAGTTGCCGACCGCGGGCGAGGCGCAGCATGACGGACGCCGTGGGGGCGACATTGTCGCGCACGAAGACCGACTTTTCCCCTTCGGCAAGGTGCACGCGAACGGATTCCACCCCGTCGATTTCGCGGATCGTCAGCATCAGGTCACGCTCACGCGCAGCGCGCAGACGTTCGCCTTCCAGCATCCGGCTGGCGCCCATTGGCAAATTGTCGAGCATCTGTGCGCCGCTTTCCGGCGTGGCGACAGCGCCATCGGCAGCCACCAGCATCCGGGCGGTGTAATAGTCTGCTTCGTCCACGGTTAGTGCGCCGGTGGCGTTGTCGATCCTGTAACCAATCCCGGACTGATCCAGCGCCGCCACTACAGAGGCGCGGTCGGCATCGTTGATCTGCGAATAGAGAATGCGCTGCGATGACGGGGCAATGCTCGACCACGCCAGCGCTGCGCCGCCCAATGCCGCAACGCCCAGAAACAGCGGCACTGCGCGGCGAACAGGTTCCTGCGTGATAAACTGGCCAAGACGGGTGAGCATGGGACCACCTGCCGGGTTGTTCAGCGGGGCGAGCAGCGATGGCGGCGATACCGCGATGTCGGCCGGAGCGGGGACGGGGGCGTTCATCTATCACACTCCCATCCGCATGATGTCCTGATAGGCAGACAGCAGTTTGTTGCGGACTTGCAATGTGGCCTCGAACGCAACGCCAGCTTCCTGCCGGGCGAGCATGACCTTTGCGACGTCGGTAACCTCGCCGCGCTGATAGGCCTCGCCAAGTTCTGCGGCCCGCGTCTGGGTCGTGTTGACCGAATCCAGCGCACCTTTGAGCGTATCTGCAAACCCTGCGCCGGCGCTGGCTGCATTGTTTGCGGGCTGTGTCTCTTGCGCCTTTTGCGGCGCGCGCAGTTCCTGCAGGATTTGCGAACGCTCGATGATCTGCTGGCGCAGCGCGATAATCTGCTGAACGCTGCCAGCGCCGCTGCCGATTGGTCCGATGCTGCTCATCGTGCGCCTCCGCTTGCGACCCGGCCAAGTTCTATGCCGTCTTCACGCATTGCGGCGAGCCGATAGCGCAGCGTGCGCTCCGATATGCCCAGTGCTTTGGCTGCGCGTGCGCGATTGCCGTTGCTTGACCCAAGCGCCTCGACAATGGCCTGGGCTTCTGTGTGCCTGACGATGTTGGAAAGCTTGTTCTGGCCGGTCGGCGCTGCTGGCGAAACCGGGGCAGATACCGTGTCGGCTCCTGTGCCCCCCGATGCGAGGCGGACAGTGGGATCGAACACGATTTCGGTCGTGTCGATAATAGTGCGCCCTTGGGCCAAAACGAGCGCGCGGCGGATCACATTTTCCAGTTCACGCACATTTCCCGGCCAGGTGTGGAGCTTCAGCAAGGCAAGCGCGGCGTCTGTAAAGCAGGGAACCTGGCTTTCGTCGGCGGCATGGCGCATGGCGAGCGCAAAGGCGAGAGGGGCGATGTCATCCGGTCTTTCGCTGAGCGCCTTGAGCGCCAGCGGAAAGACATTCAGCCGGTAATAAAGGTCGGCACGGAAACGCCCTTCGGCAACTTCTGTCGGA
>JAGREQ010000196.1 GCA_020446465.1 Novosphingobium sp.
AGGATGCGGCCCTTGCAACGGGGCTGGTGGCGGAAGCCATCGCGCTGGGTGTGCCCGATGAACGCTTGGGGCAGGCGGTGCATCTTGTTGTCCGTCCTGTTTCGGGAGGGCCGGAAGATATAGAAGATGTCCTGTCGCGCTTGTTGAAAGAGGAACTGCCCAATTTCATGCAACCGCGCGCAATCCACTGGCGCAATGTCATGCCGACCAACCCCAACGGCAAGATTGACCGGGCGGCGCTGGCAAGGGAGCTTGGCGCATGACTGACGCAACCGAATTGAAAGGTAAGCCGCTTGGCCCCGTTCCTGCCGGGTATGAGGCTGTGCGCGGTGAACTGGCGGTAAGTGGCATGACTGCCAGCGAATTGGTTGCCATGGCCGGCGGCACGCCGCTGTTTGTCTATTCGCGCGATTTGATCGCAAAGCGTATCAGGAGTTTGCGCGCTGCGATGCCGCCGCAACTTTCGATCCATTATGCCGTAAAGGCAAATCCTTACAGCAAACTTCTGGAATTTATTGCAGGGCATGTCGATGGGTTCGACATAGCATCAGGCGGGGAACTTGCCATGGTTCGCGATGCCGGAATTCCGGCGGATCGGGTGAGTTTTGCCGGGCCGGGCAAGCGTGATGCGGAACTGGAATCCGCTATCGCCTGTGGGGCTACCATCAACCTTGAATCGGAGAGTGAGGGACGTCGTGCGCTCTCTATTGCGGATCGTATCGGGCAAAGGCCGCGCCTTGCGATCCGCGTCAATCCGGATTTTGAATTGCGCGGTTCGGGCATGAAGATGGGCGGTGGAGCCAAGCCTTTTGGCCTCGACGCTGACCGCGTGCCTGCACTTGCGCGCGAATTGCTTGGGGCCGGGGCGGAATGGCGCGGGCTGCACATTTTTGCAGGCAGTCAGGCGCTTTCAGCCGCTGCGGTGATCGAGGCGCAGGCCAATACGCTCAATCTGGCGGCGAGGCTGGCTGAACAGATTGGCGCGCCGCTGCCCCATCTCAACATGGGGGGCGGTTTTGGCATTCCCTATTTTGCGGGCGATATGCCTCTCGACATTTCGGCGGTTGGCGCTGCCCTTGGCGACGCATTGGCACAGCGCGCCGAGTGCCTCAATGAAACGCAATTCTGTATTGAACTGGGCCGTTATCTGGTGGGCGAGGCGGGAATCTATCTGACGCGCATTATTGACCGCAAGGACAGCCACGGCGAAGTTTACCTCATTACCGACGGGGGGATGCACCACCAGCTTGCCGCGTCGGGGAATTTCGGAACGGTCGTACGCCGCAATTACCCGGTCGCAATCGCCAATCGCTTTGCACAAGCGCCCGCAGAACTCGCGCATGTGGTCGGCTGCCTTTGCACGCCGCTTGATCGTCTGGCTGACAAGGCGGCGCTGCCGGTGGCGCAAGAAGGTGATCTGGTCGCAGTGTTTTGTGCCGGGGCCTATGGCGCAACGGCCAGCCCGGCCCAGTTCCTGGGGCAAGGGCCAGCGCGCGAGATGCTCGTTTAGCCTCGCCGTACCTTCGCCTGTAATGGGGCGGCTTTCAGCGCCTTCATACATGCTCGGATTCTTGTCCATAATCGGGACGCGGCGGCAATAAAGCCCCTGATCATCTCCATTTAGTCGATAAGGCTAACGGTATGTTCACCCTTTTTCGCGATAGCCGGAAGCGGACCGACAGCAGGTGGATGGGGCATGGTCTCGCCCATCTGACGCCGGTTCTCCAAACCCGCAAGGATGCGCCCCGATGCCCAAGTACCGTTTTGTGTCTGTTTCTACTGCCTGCCTCGCCACCGCTCTGGCATTGACGGGTTGCGCTGCAAATACCGCGAAGAACGAACTTCAGCCGGCCCAGTTTGTTGCGATGCAGGAAGGTCCGGGTGAGGAATACGTGATCGGGCCACTCGACGAACTGACCATCAATGTGTGGCGCAACCCCGAACTCAGCGCAAAAGTGCAGGTTCGCCCCGATGGGCGCATTTCAACGCCATTGGTGACGGACATGCCGGCCGTTGGCAAAACGCCGGCCATGCTGGGCGAAGATGTCCGCCTGCAACTGTCGCAGTATATCACTGACCCGATCGTATCGGTCATCGTTAACAATTTTTCCGGCACTTTCAGCCAGCAGGTCCGCATTGTCGGTGCGACGGAAAAGCCAGCGTCGATCCCCTATCGCGCGAACATGACCATCCTTGATGCGATGATCGCCGTGGGCGGACTTTCCGAATATGCCGCAGGCAACCGCGCCAAGCTGGTTCGCTTCGACAAGGAAAGCGGCAAGCAGAAGGAATACAAGCTCCGCCTGGCAGACCTTCTCAAGAAAGGGGACAGCAAGGCGAACGTCCTGCTGCAACCCGGTGATGTCGTCATCATCCCTGAAAGCCTGTTCTAAAGGGGCATGAGCGGCATGAACGCCATTTTCGACGAACTGCGCGCTGCGCTCTATTCTGTCTGGCACCGGCGCTGGCTGGCGCTGGCAGTCACCTGGGCTGTCTGCCTTGTGGGTTGGTTGGGAATCGCTTTTATTCCCAACACTTACGAATCGTCCACCCGCATCTTTGTTCAGCTTGACGATGTGCTTGCCCAGCAAATCGGGATTGGACCGACCGCGCGCCAGAAAGACATCGAGCGTGTGCGCGAAACATTGAGCGGCGCTGAAAACCTCGAAAAGGTCATCCGTTCCACGCGCCTTGACGAAACCGTGACGTCGCCCGGCCAGATGGAACAGGCGATTGCTGACCTTGCCAAGAAGATCAAGGTCGTCAGCAAGCAGGATAACCTGTTTGAAATTACGGCACAATCTGGCCGCAGTGATCTGTCTGACGCGGAAAACGCCCAACTGGCGCAGGACATCGTCCAGAAGATGCTCGATATCTTCAAGGAAGAGAATCTGGCTGGCAAGGAAGGCGACATGCAGCAGACGCTGCGCTTCCTCGATCAGCAACTTGAACAGCGGCAGACGGAACTCGAATCCGCCGAACAGCGACGCCTGGCATTTGAAGCGCAGCATCCCGAAATGATCGGTGGCTCTGCCGCCATCGCCCAGAAACTGGAATCCACGCGCTCCGAAGTGCGCGGTGTGGATTCTGACCTGGCTGCCGGGCAAAGCGCCCTGGCTGCCATTGAAGGGCAGATCAGCAGCACCCCGCCGACCATGATTGTGCCCGGTGTCAGCGGCGGTGCGCGCGGTGCGCTGGCCCAGGCTGAGGCGGACCTCGCTGCGATGCGGGCAAGGGGGCTGACAGACAGCCACCCCGATGTCATCTCACAGACGCAGCAGGTTGCTTCGCTTCGCAAGCAGGTCGCTGCCGGAAATGGCGGGGGTACGCCCAATCCGGCCTATAGCTCGCTGGTGTCGATCCGCGCCGAACGGCAGGCCAATGTGCAGGCCTTGCAGGCACGCAAGGCTGCTCTGGCAAGCGAACTGGCGGCTTTGACGGCGAACCAATCAGCCGAACCCGGTGTTGCGGCCGAAGCGCAGCGCATCAGCCGCGATTATGACGTGCTGCGCGATCAATACGATAAACTTTTGAAGGACCGCGAAGAACTGCGCTTGCGCGGACAGGTGGAAAACGAAAACAGTTCGATCAAGTTCGACGTGATCGACCCGCCTTCGACGCCGCGTATCCCGTCCGCTCCCAACCGGCCGCTGTTGCTGTTTGGTGTGCTGATTGTCGGTCTGGGTGCGGGCGCGGGCACCGCCTTTGCGGTGAACCAGCTCAAGTCCACTTTTGCAACAGCGAGCAAGCTGGAAATGGACATGGATCTGCCTGTGCTCGGCACTATTTCGCACGTTTTGACCGATGCGGCCCGCGCGATCGAAAGGAAGCGGATGAAGCGCTTTATCGGTGGTTCTGCTGCACTCGGCGGCCTGTTTGTCGTCCTGCTGGCTGTTGAGTTCATCCAGCGTGGAACAGTGGCGTGAAGGGGCGGGGCAATGACTGATCAAAGCAAGATACCTCTGCCCGAAGATGGCGACGACGGCATGGGCGGTGCTGCGGAGAAATCGCTGCTCGAGCGGGCAACGCGCTCTTTCGATCTTAAAGGCTTTGCGCCCGCGCCAATGCCTGAAAAATTGGCGGCAGCGAGCAAACCCCGTGCGCGAACACTGGCAAGCCAGCGCCCGACGCAAACCGCTGTTGCCGCGCCAGCCCCGGCTGACCCTGCGCCAGTTGCAACGCCGGAGCCGGCTTCAATTTCGCCAGAGCCGCAGGCTGTCGAGTTCAAGTCTGCCCGTCAGGCAATCAAACGGGATCGCCTGCGCGAAGAAGGCATGATCGTGCCTGATGGTCCGGTCACGGGCCTTGTGGAGGAGTTTCGCATCGTCAAGCGCGAGATTCTGCGCGGCATGGCGGCCCTTGCATCTGTTGGGATGGGCATAAACGGCGCCAGCCAGCGCATCCTTATCAGCTCGCCCCATTCCGGCGAGGGCAAGACATTCTGCGCGATCAACCTTGCGTTTTCGCTCGCTGCTGAACGCGATGCCGAAGTTGTGCTTGTTGATGCCGATTTCGCCCGGCCTTCAATCCTTTCGCGTCTTGGCCTGAAGGGCGGTGCCGGATTGATGGACGCACTGGCCGATCCTTCTGCCAATGTTGAGGATTTCGTCATTGGAACGGACGTGGAGGGTCTCTGGGTTCTGCCTTCTGGCAACCGCACCAATGCGGATAGCGAATACCTGGCCAGCGCCAGGGCGGCTGCCGTGCTTG
>JAGREQ010000197.1 GCA_020446465.1 Novosphingobium sp.
CATGCAGCTTCGGCCCCGTCCGGCGCGCCAACCACGACAGCCGCTTTCAGCGAAACTTTCTGTTCGTCCTTCAATTTCGTGCGATAGGCATCATAACGCCACGCACGCAGGCGCAGGCCCATCAGCACCGCGGCCACTTGCTCCGCACTGTAGTTTGTGCCGGAAAAATCGAGTGCAATCGCCTGTTCGCCAGACGTCATGAACTTTGTCGCCAGTGCCGCGCCTGCCTTTTCCATGTTGGCAAGGCGACCCGCAGCCTTGGGCTCACCAGCCCCGGCCAGTGCCAGCCGTACCAGACTGCCGCCACGCTCCACAAAACTTTCAAAGACTTGTCCGGCACTGCCTTTGAACCGCGCCGCCTTGCTGCCTTCAGCAACCGAATTTTCAAGCCCCTGCGGTAAGGCCCCCTGATCAACCACCTGGGCAACAAGTCGGGTATCGGCAGGAACGGATTGGGCGAACGTTATTTGCATGACTGCTCCAGATGGAATGGGCGAAAAACCCGGACGGGAACGAAACGCGGTGAACGACAGCGCAAGATCGTGTCGCAAGGCCGCTATGATGATTGCAGTTAAGCGCCGGTGGTGCGATAGGCAAGTGATGCTCCCTGCTTCGCCGCATTCCATGTCAGCGCGATTGTGCCACGCTCGCTCGCTGTGCGGGCCGCTGACTATTGCCCTGTTTTGCCTTGGCGCGCCGCAAGGGGCCGCAATGGCGCAGGATGGCGCAGATACCATGACGCCTCAGCAACAGACGGCAGAACAGCGTGAGGTCGCTTTTGAAGCAGATGGCGTTTCGTATGATTCGCAAGGCGATATCGTTACTGCCAGCGGCAATGTCGTCATGGAAAGCGACGGGCAGACGCTGCTGGCCGATTCTGTTTCGTGGGATCGCAAGACAGGGCAAATCGTGGCCAGCGGCAATATCCGTCTGACGGATGCGGACGGAAACCACCTCTATGCCGACAACATCGAACTGACGGATGCGCTGAAGGCCGGGGCAATGCAGAACCTCCTTCTGGTGCTGACCGAAGGCGGACGCATGGCAGCGCGCAGCGGGGACCGGGCCGAGGATGGGTCGATCACCCTGACGGATACTGTCTATAGCGGTTGTGCAGTGGTGAAGCCCGATGGTTGCACCGCAAAAAAGCCAAGCTGGCGCGTTATTGCCAATCGCGTGATTTACGATCCTGCGGCCAAGAAAATCCATTTCAAGGGCGCCCGGCTGGAATTGTTCGGCGCACCGTTGATCCCGTTGCCGGGCCTTAGCGTGAACAGCGACGGACGCGCCAATTCCGGCTTTCTCATTCCCTATTTCGGATTGTCGCATTCAAATGGCATCGAAATTGGTGAATCCTATTACATGCGCCTTTCCGACAACCGCGATCTGACGCTGGGCGGTTATGTCTATTCCAAGAGCGGGCCAATGGCGCGTGGGCGCTATCGCGCCTTGACAGAAGACGGCGCTTATCAGGTCGAAGGGTATCTTACCCACAGTTCGCGCATTCCTGTCGATGAAACAGCGACCAAGGGGGACAAGCGCCTGCGTGGCTATTTCGGGGCGAACGGTCGCTTCCAGATCGATCCGAACTGGAGCATCACTGCCTCGGCCCGTATCGCCAGCGACCGCACGTTCCTGCGCCGTTATGATATCAGCCGCGACGATCGGCTGCGCTCTATGGTCAAGGCCGAACGGATCGACGACAATTCCTATCTGTCGATAACGGGCTGGGCGACGCAGACCTTGCGTGTGGGTGAAGACCAGTCGCTGGTCCCCGTTGCCCTGCCAATTATCGACTATCGCCGCAAACTGGCCAGTCCGGTTCTGGGTGGCCGGGTCAATCTGCAGGTCAACTCGCTCGCCATCACCCGCACATCCGGGCAGGACACGCAACGCGCCTTTGCCAGCGCACGCTGGGATATGCGGCGAATTACCGCGCTGGGACAGGAAGTGACGCTGACTGGCCTGGTGCGCGGGGACGTTTACCATTCCACCGACAACGCCCTTACCGACACGGTTATCTACCGCGGCAATCCCGGCTGGGAAGCTCGCGCTATCGGGGTCGCCGCGCTGGATGTGAAATGGCCGTTTGTAGGCGAGATCATGGGTGGCACCCAGGTGCTGACCCCCCGCTTTCAGGTCGTCGCCACGCCGTCTGTTCGCAATCTGGCCGTGCCCAATGAAGATGCGCGCGCGATCGATCTGGAAGACAGCAACCTGTTCGCGCTCAATCGCTTCCCCGGTTATGACCGGGTGGAAGATGGCGTGCGCTTTACATACGGATTTGACTGGCAGCTTGACCGGCCGGGCTGGCGTATCAAAACTACCGTTGGCCAATCCTACCGGCTCACACGCCATCAGCAGATTCTGCCTGATGGAACTGGTCTCAACGCCCGCTTTTCCGATATTGTCGGGCGCACCGAAATCCGGTTCCGCGATTTCGTATCGTTCACGCACCGTTTCCGGGCCGATAAGGACAGTCTTTCTCTTCGCCGTAATGAATTCGACGCCACTGTCGGCAGCCGCAAGACTTATGCCGAAATCAGCTATCTGCGGCTAAACCGCAATATCGCCGCAGAGTTTGAAGATCTGCGCGATCGTGAAGAACTGCGCGCCAGTGGCAGGCTTGGCATCGGCACATACTGGTCACTGTTCGGATCGGCCGTCATCAACCTGACCGATCGCAAGGAAGACCCGGACCTGGCATTTGTTTCGGACGGGTTTGACCCACTGCGAACTCGGCTTGGCATCGCCTATCAGGATGACTGTCTGGAAATGGGCTTTACCTGGCGGCGCGATTATCAATCGACGGGCGATGCGCGTCGAGGCAATTCATTTCAGGTTTATTTCTCGCTCAAGAATCTGGGTGTCTGATCTTCGGGTGCGACCCCGGACCGCCCTGCACCTGCCAATCCGTCAACAATTGCCGGGAATAGCTGCGCCCAAACATTGGCACCGGCTGCCAAACCGGCTATCCGCTGCTCTACTCAGCTTTGGTTAAGCCATGGGGCGACATGACCCCTTGCATTATCGGGGCAGCTCAAGCTGCCTGTATGAACGGGATGACTGCGTGATAAGTAAACTGAAATCAGGTATTTGCCTTCCCAGTAAAGGTTCCTGCCGCACTTTCCTGGCGCTTGCTATCGCCGCGCCTCTGGCCATGGCTTCGACTTCGTCCGTCTCTGCACAAGATGGGCCAGGTGTTCCTGTCAGCGAAGACGATGGGCTGAACGTGCCACAACAGGTCGTCATGCTGGGTCACAATGATCCAAACCTGCGCACGGCCACTGCGAAGGTCAACGGCCAGGTCATTACCGGCACGGATGTCGACCAGCGGCTCGCGCTCATTCTCGCGGCCAACAACCAGCCGATCTCAGACGAGGAAAAGGCCCGGTTGCGGTTGCAGGTGCTCCGCAACCTGATCGACGAGACGCTCCAGATTCAGGAAGCAAAGGCTCAGGAAATCGAAGTCAGTCAGGCAGATGTCGAGCAGGCCTATGCGCGTGTTGCGACCCAGAACTTCGGTCAGGACACAGCGGCGATGGATGCGTATCTGCGCAGGATCGGCTCTTCCCCGGCGTCGCTGAAGCGCCAGATCGAAGGCGAAGTTTCATGGCAGCGCCTGCTCGGCCGCAATGTGCAACCCTTCATCAACGTGTCCGAAGAAGAAGTGAACGAACTGCTGGCGCGATTGCAGGACGCACGCGGCACGAAAGAGTTTCACCTTGCGGAAATCTACCTTTCCGCAACGCCCGAAAACCAGCAGGCTGTGTTTGAAAACGCCCGCCGGATTGTGGAGCAGTTGCGGGCCGGGGGCAGCTTCGTTGCCTATGCGCGGCAATTCTCCGAAGCATCGACCGCAGCAGTCGGCGGCGATCTCGGCTGGGTGAGGCCAGCGCAACTCCCGGCGGAACTGGCGACCACTGCGCGTGAGATGCAGCGTGGCCAACTGGTTGGCCCGGTTGCCGTTCCGGGTGGTTTTTCAATCCTTTACATGATCGACGAACGCCAGGTTCTGATGGCCGACCCACGCGATGCGGTGATGAGCCTCAAACAGATTTCGATCGATTTGCCCAAGGGTATCAGCGAAGCCGATGCACGCAAGCGCGTGGCGAGTTTCGCCGCGGCTGTGCAGAATATCAAGGGTTGCGGTGATGCTGAAACAGCAGCCCCCTCCTTCGGTGCAACTGTCGTCACCAACGATCAGATCCGGGTGCGGACACTTCCTGCCGCCTTGCAGGATGCGCTGCTGCAACTTTCCGTTGGCCAGTCAACACCGCCATTCGGGTCCGCTGACGATGGCGTGCGCGTGCTGATGCTCTGCGGCCGGGACGATCCGCAGTCATCCGATGGGCCGAGTTTTGACCAGTTGATGTCGCAACTCGAAGATGATCGCGTCGGCAAACGTGCCCAGCGTTATCTGCGCGACCTGCGCCGCGACGCCATCATCGAATATAACTGAGCCTTACATGGGGGCGCGCATGGCAACGCCTCTTGCAATTTCGCTCGGCGATCCGGCGGGCGTCGGGCCTGAGTTGATTGCCGCGGCCTGGACCATGCGCGACACGCACGGCTTGCCGCCGTTCGTGGTGATTGGCGGCGCGCGCATTCTGGCAGAGGCGGCTGCACAGCGTGGAATTGCTGTGCCAGTGCGCGCGATTGCAGACCTGGCCGAAGCGGCAGGCGTATTTGCCACCGCGCTGCCG
>JAGREQ010000198.1 GCA_020446465.1 Novosphingobium sp.
TTGACGCGGGCGGCCACGCAGCGGCCCGCCGCAATCGGGCGCGAAGGCAGCGACTATCGCCCGCTGTCGCGCTGCGTGAATGAAAAAGCCATCGTCAATGCTGCTGTTGGCCTGCTGGCAACGGGTGGCTCCACCAACCACGCGATCCACTTGCCGGCCATGGCGCGGGCTGCTGGCATCATGATTGACTGGCAGGACCTGGATGAACTTTCCGCGGTCGTCCCGCTGATTGCGCGCGTTTACCCGAATGGCTCTGGCGATGTGAACCATTTCCACGCCGCGGGCGGCATGGGGTATGTCATTGGCGAATTGCTGGAGGCAGGCCTTGTTCACCGCGACATCAAGACAGTGCATGATGGCGACCTGTCCGCCTATGCCATGGAACCGGCGCTGGAGGATGATGCCCTTATCTGGCGTAACGTCGGGGGCAGCAGCGATACAGAAATGCTGCGCCCGTGCCGCGCCCCGTTCCAGCCCGATGGGGGAATGCGGCTGGTGACCGGCAACCTTGGCCGGGCCACGTTCAAGACCAGCGCTGTTTCGTCCGAACGCTATACTATCGAGGCACCCGCCCGCGTATTTGATCGGCAGGAAGATGTCGCAAAGGCCTTCAGCGCGGGAGAGCTGGACCGCGACGTGGTGGTGGTCGTGCGTCATCAGGGACCGCGCGCCAACGGGATGCCCGAACTTCACAAGCTGACGCCGCCGCTCGGCGTGTTGCAGGATCGCGGACACAAGGTCGCGCTGGTGACGGACGGGCGCATGTCGGGCGCATCGGGCAAAGTGCCTGCCGCCATCCACGTCACGCCGGAAGCCTTGGGCGGTGGCCCACTCTCGCACTTGCGCGATGGGGACATGGTGCGCCTTTGCGCGCGCGACGGCACGCTTTCCACCACTGCCGATCTGGCCATACGCACCCCCGCCCCTCCCCCCGAAGAGGCCAGCGGCACAGGGCGGGAATTGTTCACCATGTTCCGCCACGGGGCTGACAGCGCCGAACGGGGCGGGTCAGCCATGCTCGCAGCAGGAGGGTTCTGACCCGGATGGAGATTGTCGCGCTCGACATTGGCGGCACTCATGCCCGATTTGTCCTTGCACACGTGGACTGCAGCAAGGGCGCGGTCAGGCTGGTGGGCGATCCGGTCACGCTTGAAACTTCCGCCTACCCCAACCTGCAAAGTGCCTGGACTGAATATGCGCACCAGTTGGGTCGCCCCCTGCCCGATGCTGCTGCCCTTGCCATTGCCGGCCCGGTAACGGGCGCTACCGTGCAGATGACAAACAATAGCTGGATTATCGAACCGGGCGCACTCGACAAACAACTGGGGCTTTCCAAAGTGGTCGTGCTTAACGATTTCGCCGCCGTTGCCCACGCTGTCGCCACTGCATCCGCCGGTGAATTTGTCCACCTTGCCGGACCGGACGCACCCTTGCCGGAATGCGGCACAGTCAGCGTGATCGGCCCCGGCACGGGCCTTGGCGTTGCCTATTTCTGGCGCGATGGTGCGCGCTATACAGTCACCGCGACAGAAGGGGGGCATGTCGATTTTGCCCCCATAGACCAGATTGACGACGCCATCCTTGCCCGCCTGCGCCAGCGGCATCGCCGGGTATCGGTAGAGCGGGTCGTTTCCGGCCCCGGTATTGTCGATATTTGCGCCGCGCTGGCAGCGCTCGAAAGGCAAAGCTTCGCCGATGCGGACGATCGCATCATCTGGGAGCAGGCGCTTTCTGGCAGCGACCCTCTGGCCGTGGCCGCGATGGAACGGTTCTGCCTGTCTCTGGGCAGCGTTGCAGGTGACTATGCACTGGCGCATGGGGCAAGCGCCGTCGTGATTGCCGGTGGGCTTGGCTATCGCTTGCGCGATGTGCTGCGGGCCTCTGGCTTTGCCCAGCGCTTTTGCGCCAAGGGTCGCTATGAACGGATGATGGCGGGTCTGCCTGTCAAACTCATCACGCACCCGCAACCGGGCCTGCTGGGCGCGGCTGCCGCCTTTGCGATGGAGCACTGCCGATGACCACACTCCAACCTGTTCACGACATCGTTGCCCTGATGGAACTCGCACCCGTTATCCCTGTGCTGGTGATCGAAGATGTCGCCCATGCCCTGCCCGTGGCGCAGGCGCTGGTCAGCGGCGGATTGCGCGCGCTGGAAGTGACGCTGCGCACACCATGCGCGATTGAGGTAATCCACGAAATGCAGCAAGTGGAAGGCGCTGTCGTCGGCGCGGGGACGGTGACGGGAACGGCTGATCTCGATGCTGCGCTGGCCGCTGGCAGCCAGTTCATCGTTTCCCCCGGCCTGACTGACACTCTCGGCAAGGCGGCGGTGGAAAGCGGTGTGCCGTTCCTACCGGGGATTGCCACCGCCGCAGACCTGATGCGGGGGATGGATCTGGGGCTTTCCAACTTCAAGTTTTTCCCGGCCGCCACATCGGGCGGCATTCCGGCTCTCAAAGCTCTGGCAGGCCCGTTTGGCGATGCCCGGTTCTGTCCCACTGGCGGCATTACCCCGGACAACGCGGTGGACTGGCTGGCGCTGCCTTTCGTGCGCTGTGTCGGGGGAAGCTGGATCGTGTCCAAAGGCACGCCCGACGTGGCCATGATCGAACAGGCAGCTCGCAATGCCCGCGCGCTGGGAGATGCTTTATGAGAAACCTGGCCAGTCTTAACCAGCGCCTTAGCGAACTGCATGAATTGACCCGGCAAACCCCGCTGTTCAACCCGGTCTTTCAGCTTTCGCTGGAACTGTCGCGCCTGCTGGAAAGCGGTGACTTTGACCTCGATGGCGTAGAAATTCTGGTGGCGGAACTGGAATGCGATGCCCTCCACAGCCGGGCCGAACGGCTGCGGCGGCTGGTTGCCCCGGTGACGCCTGCAAAGAACCTCAATGCCGTTAGCGCACTGGCGACTGGCGATTTTGAAAATTTCCGGACTCGCTGGGAACGCCCGCAATTGCACGCGGTATTTACCGCCCACCCGACCTTCCTGATGTCGCCTGCCCAGTCGGACGCTGTGGCGCGCAGTGCGTCGCAGGAAGGGCCGATCGACGATTCCGCCTGTGTCGCAAGCGCAACCCGCCCGCCCGTCACGCTCACCTATGAACATGACAGGGCCATGCGGGCCATCGCCAATGCCGCCACCGCGCGGGACGCGATCAGCGCGCAACTGCTGGCCAAGGCCGCCTCGCGGTGGCCTGACCAGTGGCGCACTTTGAAACCCCTGCCATACCGTTTTGCCACATGGGTCGGTTACGACATGGATGGTCGCACCGACATCGGCTGGCACGTTTCCATCGGCTTTCGCCTTGCGGAAAAGGCTGACCGGCTGACCCGCTATCTTGGCGCACTGGAAGCCATTGATGCCACCCATCCGCTGCTGGAAACGCTCCGCAGCGCCCACACATGGTCAGAAGAACGCGCGCGTGATTTCAACGCAGACCTTTCCGCACCCGATGCGCTGTCTTCCGCCGCGAACCGCCTGACAGCCGATCACCCGGACAAATTGCTCTCGCTCAACCCGCTGATCGCCGCACTGGAAAGCGAGGCTGCCGAGGCGGAGACTGAACGCGCCATTGCTCTCAAAACACTGGCTGCAGCCATGCGCGCGGATGGTCTTGGTGCAGGCTGGATTCACTTTCGCGTCAATTCCAGCCAGCTTCACAATGCCATTCGCCGATTGATCGACCCGGACAATACGCTTGATCTTGCCAGCCGATCCGCTTTGGGCAAGCTGCGCGACCTTATCGCCGGGGTTACACCGCTGCGCACCAATTTTGCCGCGCTCGCCATAGAAAGCAGCACGGCCATTCGCCAGTTCCTCGCCATGGCGCAAATCCTCCACCACATCGATGCCGACGCGCCGATCCGCATGTTGATTGCCGAATGCGAACAGCCTGCCACCGTGCTGGCCGCGCTCTATTTCGCGCGCCTGTTCGGGATCGAGGACAAAGTCGATGTCTCCCCCCTGTTCGAAACGGAAAGCGCGCTGGAACATGGCGGGCGGTTTCTCGATGCGCTTCTGTCCGAAGACATTTATCGCAACTATGCCCGCACACGCGGACGTATCTCCATCCAGACCGGCTTTTCCGATGCGGGCCGCTTCGTCGGCCAGATTCCTGCTGCGCTGGCAATAGAGCGTCTGCAAGGGCGTTTTGCTGAAGCGATGATCGCCAACGGGCTGACGGATGTTGCCGCCCTCATCTTCAACACCCACGGCGAAAGCATGGGGCGCGGTGCGCACCCTGATTCGATCGAGGACAGGCTTGGCTGGCCGCTATCGCCATGGGCGCGGCGGCGGTTCGTGCGGGCAGGCATCACGCTCGAACCCGAAGTCAGCTTTCAGGGCGGCGACGGCTACATGTTCTTCGACACGCCGGAACTGGCGCTCGCGACACTTACCCGCATTGTCGAAGCACAGCCCGCCTATACTGACCCCGATGCACCGACGGACCCGTTCTATCGCCGCACCGATATCAGCCTCGATTTCTATCGCGCCATCCGCAATCATCAGCACGAACACCTGGAAAGCCGGACATATTCGCGGGCTATTACCGCCTTTGGTCTTGGTCTGCTGAACGAAACGGGCAGCCGCAAATCGCGGCGCCAGTCGGACCTTTCCGCCGAGCGCGAAATGAGCCTGCGCCAGATTCGCGCCATCCCGCACAACGCCATTTTGCAGCAGTTG
>JAGREQ010000019.1 GCA_020446465.1 Novosphingobium sp.
TGCAGAACACGGGATTGCATTCGTCGGGCCGGAACCGGACGTGATTGATGCTTTGGGCGATAAATTGCAGGCCCGTGCGATGGCGGGGGCTGCTGGCGTCCCGCTCGTCCCCGGCAGCGATTGTGTTGCCACTGCCGCTGATGCGCGGCGGGAAGGTGACCGGATCGGCTACCCCGTTCTTCTGAAAGCTGCGGCTGGCGGTGGCGGGCGCGGCATGGTCATTGCCAACAACGGCGACGAAGCCGAAGCCGGTTTTCAGCGCGCCTCGGCCGAAGCGGTTGCCGCGTTTGGCGATGGGACGCTGTTCATGGAACGCTTCGTGCCCGAAGCGCGGCACGTTGAAGTGCAACTGATGGGGGATGGCAAGGGGCAGGTTCTGCACTTTGGCGAACGTGATTGTTCGGTCCAGCGTCGTTACCAGAAGCTGATCGAGGAAGCCCCTTGCGCTGCCATGCCGGATCACTTGCGGGCGCAATTGCACAAATCGGCAGTCGATCTTGCCGCAAGCGTCAATTATCGCAACGCCGGTACGGCCGAGTTCCTGTTCGATGTGCAGCGGCAGGAGTTCTACTTTATCGAAGTCAATGCCCGTATTCAGGTTGAACACCCTGTCAGTGAGATGATCGCGGGCTTTGATCTGGTGCAGGAACAGATCCGCATCGCTGGCGGTGCTGACCTTTCTGTCAAACAGGAAGACATCAAGCTGAACGGTCATGCCATTGAATGCCGGATCAATGCCGAGGACGCTGAACGGGACTTCTTGCCCAGTCCGGGCCGGGTAACCCGCTGGCAACCCCCTGAAGGACCGGGAATCCGGCTCGACAGCCACATGAGCGAAGGCGCGATGATCCCGCCGTTCTATGACAGCATGGTGGGCAAGCTGATTGCACATGGCAAGGATCGCAGCGAAGCGATTGATCGGCTTGTGAATGCAATCGACAATTTCGCGATCGAAGGCGTGCCGACGACGCTGCCTTTGCAGCGTGCCATTATCACGCACCCGGATTTTGTCGAAAACCGGATTCACACGCGCTGGCTTGAACAAGTGGTTCTGCCCACATTCGGCAAGGAGGCTGCGGCATGACTATTGAAAAAAGCCCTGAAGTAGCTGCCATCGACAACGCCCGTGCGTTGATCGACGGAATGCTCGCGAGTGACTGGAAAGAACTGCATATCGCCTCGGATGGCCTGGAGATATTCATTGCGCGCAATGGCGCAGGCCCCAATCCGATGCTGGGTGGGTATGCCGTGGCTGAGCCTGCTGCGTCCGCCCCTGACGAAGCGCCGGTTGCGAGCAGGGACATTACGGCCCCCCACGTCGCAACGCTGGTTTCAATTGTGGCAGTGGGCACACAGGTAGAGGCAGGCGCTCCCTTGGCGGTTCTCTCGGTTCTCGATGAACAGGAAAACCTGGCTGCGCCATGTGCGGGCCGGGTCGTGGCTCACCTGGCCGGGACAGGTGATCTTGTCGAATTTGGAACACCTCTCGTGCGATTTGAAGAGCTTGGCTGATGGCTGAAATACTGACCAGGATAGCGGTTTGCGGTGCAGGAGCGATGGGCTCCGGCATTGCGGAAATTGCGGCGCAGCGTGGCGCTGATGTAAAAGTGTTCGATGTGAGCGCCGACGCATTGGCGGGTAGCGAGGCACGCATTGGCAAATCAATCGACCGGCTGGTCAGCAAGGGCAAGTTGTCCGAGGACGATGCCGCTGCCGTGCGCGGCAGACTGGCGTGGGTGAGTGACCTTGCCGATCTGGCGGATCGCGAACTGGTGATTGAGGCCGTGATCGAAAATGCCGAGATCAAGGGCAAACTTTTCGAACAACTGGAATCGATTGTGTCCGATGATGCGATCATCGCCAGCAACACCTCTTCCATCCCCATCGCCCGCCTTGCCAGCGCCCTGAAGCGGCCCGAGCGTTTTCTGGGCATGCACTTTTTCAACCCGGCGACAGTGATGAAGCTGGTCGAAGTGATTTCCGGCCCCGCGACGCTCGCCAGTCACAGCGCGCGGGTTGCAGATACTGCGACCAGTTGGGGTAAGGCTGCTATTCCCGTTGCCGACGTTCCGGGCTTTATTGTCAACCGGGTGGCACGCCCATTTTATGGCGAAGCATTTGCCGCGCTGACAGAGCAGGCCGCCGAACCTTATGAAATCGATGCCTTGTTCCGCGCGGTGGACTACCGGATGGGGCCGCTCGAACTTACTGACCTGATCGGGCAGGACGTGAACTTCGCGGTCGCGCGGTCGGTTTATGATTCCTATTTCGGGCAGACACGGTTCGTGCCCCAGCTGAAACAGGCTGCACTGGTCGATGCAGGCTGGCTTGGGCGCAAGACGGGGCGCGGCGTATACGATCATTCAGAAAACGCAGCCCCTTTGCCCGATGCCGGAGCAGGGAACACGGTGACGCCGAACGACGCGCATCGCACCGCAGCAGAAGCACTGGCAAAGGCAGCGCCGGGCGAACTGGTGGCTTGTGGCGATGTTCTGGTGGGTATTACCTGTGGGCAGACGGCGCGTACTGCCGCGTCCGATGCAGGGAAGCCGGTTGCCCTGTTTGACTGGATGGTCGCCAAGGAAGCGGCGCCGGTTGGTTTCGCAGCAAGCGACGAAAACGCGACCCAGACAGCGCTGGGCATTGCTGCGGCGATGGGGTGCCCTGCTGTGCGTCTGAATGATCGGCCAGGGCTGATTGTCTGTCGCACGCTGGCGCAGATCGCCAACTCCGCAGCCGATGCAGTCTTTGAACATGTGGCCGACGAAGACGGGATAGATGCGGCGATCCGTTTCGGCGCCAACTATCCCTTTGGCCCTTTCGCGTGGGCGGACCGGTTCGGGCGTGCGAATGTCGCCAGGGCGCTGCGCGCGATTGCGGCTGAAACCGGGCAGGCGATGTATCTGCCTTCACAATATATGGGGAACTGGTGATGAGTGACGCGAGCGACAATATCCTGCTTGTCGAACCGCATGGCGACCATGTTCTGCTCTTGCGGCTGAACCGTCCGGAAAAACGCAATGCGCTGGCTACCGATCTTCTCTGCAAAGTTGCAGAAGCGCTCGATACTGCAGCGGCCAATGACAGCGTTCGTGCCGTGGTCATTACCGGGGCCGACAAGTTCTTTGCAGCGGGCGCGGACATCAACGAACTTGCCACGCGTGATACGGGCGGTGCGCTTAACGATCCACGGCCTGCAATCTGGGCGCGCATCCGAAACTTCACCAAGCCACTGATTGCTGCGGTTGAAGGATGGTCACTGGGCGCTGGAAACGAACTCGTCATGTGCTGCGACCTTGTTGTCAGCGGTGAACGCGGCAAATTCGGACAGCCTGAAACGAACCTCGGTATTATCCCCGGTGCAGGGGGGACGGTAACTCTGCCGCGCCTTGTGGGCCGGAGCCGGGCCATGAAAATGGTGCTGCTTGGCGACCCGCTTTCCGCACAGGAAGCATTCGAGGCAGGTCTCGTCAGCGAAGTGGTGGCCGATGGCGAGGCATTGGCGACGGCGCTTGATATGGCGGCGCGCATTGCCGCGCGCGCTCCGCTTGCGATGCAGCAAGGCAAGGCAATGGTGCGCGCCACGTTTGAAACGCATCAGGCGGCTCACCTGACGATGGAACGGCAGGCATTTTCTGCCCTGTTCGGAACAGCAGACAAGAAGGAGGGGACGACCGCCTTCTTCGAAAAGCGTGATCCGGAGTGGACGGGACGGTAAAAACCATGGCTTTCCAGACCCGCGTTACAGAGCTTTTGGGGACTCGTTACCCGATTATCCAGGGTGGGATGCAGAATGTCGGTTACGCCCAACTGGCGGCGGCGGTTTCCAACGCTGGCGCATTCGGGCTTATCACGGCCCTGACTTTTCCGTCTCCCGAGGCACTGGCGAGCGAAATCGAAACATGCCGGGGCATGACGGACGCACCGTTTGGTGTGAATATCTCAGTCTTTCCTACCATGCGGCCACCTGATTATGGCGCAATTGTAGACGTGATCGCCGATGCCGGGATCAAGGTCGTTGAAACGGCGGGTACGCCGGCTGTCCGTGAAGTGTGGGACATGCTGTTCGCGCGGGGGATCAAGGTCGTCCACAAGTGCACCTCGGTCCGCCATGCCGTTTCCTCCGAAAAATATGGTGTGCACGCGATTTCAATCGACGGATTTGAATGTGCGGGCCATCCGGGGGAAGATGATGTGCCAGGTCTCGTTCTCATCCCGGCGGCTGCTGACAAGATCAGCATCCCGATTGTCGCCAGTGGCGGCATTGCCGATGGGCGTGGCCTTGTCGCAGCGCTGGCGCTGGGGGCTGAAGGCGTGAACATGGGCACCCGGTTCTGCGCTACCCGGGAGGCGCCGATTCACGCCAATGTCAAACAGGCTTATATAGACCGGGATGAACGCGAGACGGATATTCTGTTCCGGCCGTTCCGCAATTCAGCGCGGGTCGGGCGCAATTCGGTTTCTCAGGAAGTGCTGTCTCGTATCAGCGGACCCGATCCGAAGTTTGAGGATGTGGCTGAACTTGTCAGCGGAAAGCGCGGAGCGGAACTGCTGAAAACCGGGGATCTCGATTCCGGGGTGTATTGGTCGAGCATGGCGCAGGGCCTGATTCACGATATCCCGACATGTAATGATCTGATCGAACGGATTATCACGGAAGCACACGAAATTATTGCCTCGCGGCTGCCTGCGATGCTCGCAACGGACGATTGATGACTGCGTGAACGCGGGCGGGCTTTTTACGCCTTGCCCAATGCCTTCTCGACGCCGGCATGGCTGGCCGGGCGTTCCACAAGATTTGCCGAACCCTGCTGCGCGCGCAAATAGGCATCGAACCATTCTGACCCTTCGAGAAGAAGGGAATCGCGCTTTCGTGCGCGCATGATGGTCGAATCCTTCGATGCGACTTCTGCTGCCAACGCAAGCGCCCTTGGCAGGACTTCCTCGCACGGAACGACATAGTTGAAAAAGCCGGTGGGCTCTATCTCGCGTGCAGTGAACTTTCGGCCGGTATAGAGCATTTCACGCAGTTTCGGTTCGGGCAGCCGCAGCGCCACGAACCGGCCTGCGCCGCCGCTGAGCAGGCCGTAATCGACTTCCGGGACTGCAAACTTTGCATCTTCTGCTGCAACCCGGAAATCGCACAGGCTGGAAAGGACCATTCCTATCCCGATTGCCGCCCCATTGATCGCCGCAATGGTTGGCCGGTCGATAGCATGAAAGCGTGGGAGCTGCTGGTTGATGAAGGCATAGCGTTCGTTGCGCTTTTCCTTTGTCATCCCCTTGAAATCGTTGAGATCGGCACCACCGCACCAGGCCCGTGCGTCGTCAGGCGCGGTAATTACGATCGCGCGCACATCATCGTTGCCTTCAACCCATTCTGTGAGTTGTCCCAGGTTTTCATAAACTGAAATCGAAAAGGCGTTCACCGGCGGACGGGAGAAAGTGACCTTTGCAACGCCGTTGTCCAGCAGTTCCACAGCCAGCGCACCAAATTCAATAGTCGTAGTCATATCAGTTGGTTTTTCCCAGCGCCGCACGGACGGCTGCGTTGCTTTCCGGCTTTTCGACAAGGGCTGAGGATGCCTCCTGTGCGTCGAGATAGGCATCCATCCATTCAGGCCCTTCGAACATCAGCGAGGCAAGTTTGCGCGCGCGCAGAGCTTCGAGCGATTTGCTGGCGATCTGGTTGGCCAGATCGAATGCGAGCGGAAGAACGGCCGCGGGCGGGACGACGTAGTTGAAGAACCCTGTCGATTCCAGTTCGCGCGCGGTAAAGGCGCGGCCGGTATAGACCATTTCGCGAATTTTCGCTTCGGGCATACGAAGCGACGCGAGCAGGCCGGCGCTGCCGCCGATCAGGCCATAGTCAACCTCCGGGCAGGCAAAGCGGGCGTTTTCACTTACTACGCGCATGTCGCACATGCCTGCTGCCATAACCCCGACGCCGATGGCTGCGCTACGAACGGCGGCAATCATTGGCCTGTCGATTCGGTGGAAACGGGGGAGGCGATCATTGATGAAAGCGTAGCGTTCCTTACGCTTCTGCGCGGTCATGCCTTCGAACTCCCGCAAGTCCGCGCCGCCACACCAGGCCCGGGCGTCGTCGGGTGCGGAGATGATGAGCACCTTGATCCGGTCATCGCCCGTCACGTGATCCGCGAAGTTCCCGATATCTTCATAGACCGAGAGCGATACAGCGTTCACGGGTGGCCTGGAAAAGACGACGAGCGCCACACCATTTTCGCGCAGTTCGAGCGAAAAAGCGCCAAATTGCAGTTGGTCAATTATGGTCATGCAGTTGTCAGTCCGCCAGTTTGAGGTCCAGTCCGGTCAGTTCGCGCAGCTTGTCCAGTGTGACGCCTTCCACCATTTCTGTGACGCGGGCGCCATCCGGGCCAAGGTCGAACACGGCAAGGTCGCTATATACCCGCGAAACGCAGGCAAGGCCGGTGAGGGGATATGTGCATTCCTTCACCAGCTTGCTTTCACCCGACTTGCTGAGAAGGTTCATCATAACGAAGACCTGCTTTGCACCGATGGCAAGATCCATCGCACCGCCCACAGCAGGGATCGCATCGGGCGCCCCGGTGTGCCAGTTGGCCAGATCCCCCTTTTCGGAAACCTGATAGGCACCCAGAACGCAGATATCGATATGGCCACCACGCATCATGGAAAAACTGTCACCATGGTGGAAGAAACAGCCGCCGGCCAATAGCGTGACCGGCTGTTTGCCGGCGTTGATGAGATCCCAGTCAATTTCCTCGTCGGGCGGTGTCGGTCCCATGCCGAGAATGCCATTCTCGCTATGCAGGAAATAGTCGCCGCCTGCCTCCAGGTAATTGGCGATGCGGGTTGGCAGGCCGATACCAAGGTTGACGTAAGCGCCTTCGGGAATGTCCTTTGCCACACGGGCGGCGAGGGCGTCGCTGCTCATACGCTGCATTGTTCCTCTCCTTCCTATGCTGCGGCTTTGGTCTTGTGCGGAACGCACACGACGCGATCAACGAAAATGCCGGGCGTAACCACGACTTCAGGATCAATGGTGCCTAGCGGGTCTATTTCTTCGACCTGCACGATCGTCTTCTTGCCTGCCATGGCCATGATCGGCCCAAAGTTTCGCGCAGCCTTGCGATAAGTAAGGTTGCCCCAACGATCTGACTTGTAGGCCTTTATCAGGGCGAAATCGGCGTGGATCGGGTATTCCAGCACATAGTGCTTACCATCTATTTCCCGCGTTTCCTTGCCTTCCGCCAGCATGGTTCCATACCCGGTCGGCGTAAAAACAGCGCCAAGGCCGGAGCCTGCAGCCTGAATCCGGCAAGCCATGTTACCCTGTGGCACCAGTTCCAGTTCCAGTTCGCCGGCGCGATAGCGTTCCTCGAAATAAATTGAACCAGCCATGCGCGGGTATGAAGCGACGATTTTGCGCACCTTGTTGGCCTTGATCAGCGCGGCAATACCAACGTCGCCCGTGCCCGCATTGTTGCTGATGATAGTGAGGTCGCCCGCACCGTGGTCAACAACGGCGTCGATCAGTTCGGCGGGAACCCCTGCCTCGCCGAAGCCGCCGATCATAATGGCGGCGCCATCGAAAAGGTCGGCTACCGCCTCCTTGAGTGTTGGAACGGATTTATCGATCATTCTTGATGCCTTCTCGTTCAGATTCCTCTCGGTTTTTCGAGGCTTGTGATACCTGGATTCATACACCGAACCGAAAAACCGACAAAACGTCGAAAAAGCCAATAACCTATCATCGAAGCGCAAGCAAGTAAGCGAATCACCAGTGATCGATCAGGCCGTTTCGTTTGCTTCATCGCTGACCTGGACGATCAATGTGCCCTGGTTGGAGCCATCGAACAGGGCGTTTAGCGTCGTCGGCAGGTTTTCCAGGCCCATGCGGACATCTTCCCGGTGGTAGAGCTTACCCTCGTCAATCCATTGCGCCAATTGTTTCATCGCCTGGGGGAAGCGATCTGCATACATCGAGGCGAGAAAGCCCTGCATACGGATGCCGCCATATATCAGGCGCATCAGATTGCCGATTTTCTCTTCGCCTTCATCCGCATTGTAACCGGAAATCTGGCCACACAGGACAATGCGACCAAATTTAGCCATGTTATCAATCGCGGTCTGGAGGCCGGCACCGCCCACATTGTCGAAGAATATGTCGATGCCATCAGGGCAAAGCGCGGCGATGCGCTCCGCAATGTTCTCGCTCTTGTAGTCGATGCAGGCATCAATGCCCGCCTTGTCCAGCAACAGGTCGCACTTGTCCTTGCCGCCCGCAATGCCAATCACGCGGCAACCGTTGATCTTGCCGATCTGCGCCACATTCAGCCCGACCGATCCTGCCGCCCCTGATACCAGAAGCGTTTCGCCTTTATTCGGCTGCCCCACTTCCAGCAAGCCAAAATAGGCGGTGAGGGCATTCATCCCCACTGGCCCCAGAGCATCAATAAAGCTGTGCCCGTCTGGTATAGTGCGCACGAGCACATTGGCGGCAGAGATTACGTCGTAGTCCTGCCAGTTGCTGAACGTGCAAACGCGGCTGCCGACCGGAAAGTTCGGGTCCGCACTGGCAATGACGCGGGCCGCACAGGGGCCACGTACGGGCGATCCAAGGGGGATTGACGGATAGAGGCTGTTGCCGGGCGGCTCCATCCAGTTGCGGATCGTCGGGGCGCAAATAAAGGCCATATTACGAATGAGGATTTCGCCTTCGGCCAGCGTCGGTGGCTGCAAATCTTCTTCGCGAAAAGAAAAGTCGTCAGGGACGGTCAGGCCGTTGGGGCGGCGTTCAAGAATCCATTGGCGATTACGCATTGGTTGCATCGCTCAAACCTCGTTTTATGTGGACAGGATAAGGACTGGCGATACCGTCAGTCCATCCGATAACCGCCGTCCACGTTAAGTGTCTGCCCGGTGATATATCCTGCATCGGGGCCAAGCAGGAATGCGGCGGCGGCGGCCTGTTCGGCAGGCGTTCCCCGCCGTTTCATCGGGATGATACCAAGGTTGTATTGCGCCTTGAACTCCTCCAGCCCCATGCCTGCGATTTCAGCCTTGCGGCCGATGGTGCCATCCAGCATGTCGGAATCGATTGAGCCGGGGCAGATGGCGTTCACGCGGATATTGTGTTGCGCCAGTTCCAGCGCAAGCTGCTGTGTCAGGCCGACAACACCGAATTTGCTGGCGCAGTAACCACCGTAGTTGGCAAACCCCATCCGCCCTGCGAGCGAGGAGATGTTGACGATCGCGCCACCCTTGCCATTTGCGCGCATGGACTGGCCGACGGCTTTGACCATGTTGTAAACGCCGTTGAGATTGACGTCGATCGTGTGGTGCCACAAATCGTCGGACATATCGAGGATCGACGCCGCGGCGGCCTCACTCGCGATACCGGCATTGTTGACAAGGCCGGTGATGGGGCCGAGCTCGCTTTCTCCGCGGGCCACGCATTCGGCGATCTGGTCTGGTTTCGTCACATCGCAATGCACGCCGATAGCCTTGCGGCCCATTGCGCGAATTTCCTCCGCCACGGATTCAACGCCTTTCCAGCCCTGTTCCTGTTCATGGGGGGGGAGGCGGGACGGATCACGATCGAGGCCGGTTACGATGACATCCGCGCCGTCCTCGGCAAGGCGAACCGCAATCGCTCGCCCGATACCACGCAAACGTGCGGCCCCCGTCACGAGTGCGACCATTCCTTCAAGTTTGCTCATCTATCCTGCTTTCCTTACGCCCATTCACGTTCAATAAAGACCAGTTCCTTGCCGATGAAGAATGTCGAACGCTTCCAGTCGATAAAATTGCGTTCGTCGGCGACGGCTGCGGCTGTGGCGGCATCTGCTTCGGGGCCGCTGTTGGCTGAAAGCCTGTCAAACCAGGCTTCGGCATGACCAAGGTAGGGGGCGATGGTGCACTGCCGCGCGGAGGAAAGCTCTTCAGCCAACGTGCTTTCGATCCGGTGCACCTGATTGTAAGCCATAAGACCGCGCGCTGCCGAATGCGACCGGACAAGTGGGCCATGATCCTCGCGCCAGTAACGGCACGTTTCTTCGTCAGACAGGTGCGAAAGGCCATGGAACGCAAAAAGCAGCCGCATCACGCCGCTTTTGATGTGCGCCACCGGACGGCGCAGGCTGGTGGCAACTTGCGGAAATTCAACCGCAAACCAAAGTGGCGAAGCAGAAAGGTCGCAGAATGTCGCCTCACTGTCGAGCAGGCGCGCATGGGCTGCCTTGCCTGCATCGGTGGCGCGCGCTTCCTGCAATGCCGATGGGGATGTCCACCAGTATTCCGCGACACCATCAAAAGGTGGCTCGATCCCGCCGCGCGCATCGCCGGCTGCCTTTTCAAGGCCTTGCGCGAAAGGATCGCTGTGAACCTGCACATGGCGCATAATATTGAGGTCAGTCTGGAAACTGGCGGTTAGCGGTCCGTGAATGTCACGCCATTTCGTGGTGAAATCTTCTGCCGACAAACCGGGCGCGCGGCGAAGGAAGTGTAATAGACGGATCATGATTTTTTCAGGCCTCTTCAGTGATGCCGTGGCGGGCGCGTCCGCGATTGCTGAGGTTTTCAATCTTTCCTGGCCAGAACGGCTTGTCAAAACCGGCAAACAGGTGAGCGATACGCCACTGGCCATCCTCAATGCGATAGTTGACCCGGTAAAAGCCCATGGATTCCATTGACATGGTTTCACCAGTCGATGCCATGAGCAAGAGGTAGCTCAACGTCGTTGCGCTATGTGCGTCCTGTTCCTGCACAATCGTATTGAGGATCATGTGGCGGCGCTGATCTTTCTGGTGTGGCCAGAACTCGCTCAGCCAGCGCATGATCGTTTCGCGCCCCGTAAATGGCCCGATGGGGATTTGACCCAGCACAGTGCCTTCCCAAGTCGCATCTTGCGTAAAGCAATCACCCAGCAAATCGGCCCGGCGTTCATCATAGGCCCAGCAGTAACGCGCAATGCGTTCTGTAATCAGGAGTCTAGCCGCGACATCATCCGATGATGCCGGGGCCTTTGCGTCCGTCAAGTTTAGAACGCCAGCCGTGTGCGCCCAGGCGGGAAGCTGGAAGGGGATGGTTTCGGCAGTGTCTGTCATTGATCCTGCTCCGGGAGATAAGGTCTTTTTATTGTTCTGGGGCGGCCACAGCTATGGGCTTGCCTATCCATTGGGGAGGCTATGGACGCGAATATATACTGTCAACAGAATTTGAAATTACATCGGAAAATGGCGCTATCGTTACTGACGCAATTACAACCAAAAACTCACTATTATATCAGATTCCCTGACCACGTTCAGGGGAAAGGTGCATTTCAGGTGCGCCCGTAAACACCCCAAACCCGATAAAAATCAGGTTTGTGGTGATGGCGTTTGCGTCAGATTACTTGTGGTCGGATCAGGCCCAGTCGAGCACTGCGCGCCCGGTAATCTTGCCGTTTTTCAGATCATTCATCGCTTCGTTTGCCTGATCGGCGGTGCAGTGCTGAATAGGCGTCGGCGCGAGCTTTCCTTCATTGGCAAGCGCGATCACATCGCGCAAATCCTGCAAGGTGCCTGTCAGGTTTCCGAAGATCGACCAGCCCATGAAGATCATGGTGGCCAGCGAGATATTGAGCTCGCCACCGGCGACGCCGACCAGAACCAGCTTCCCGCCCTTGTCGAGACTGTCGAGAGCCGCGCGCGCGGTATGATCGTTGTTCACCATGTCGAGCGCTGCGGGAACTTTGCCTACAGCTTCGACGATCTTTTCAGCCAGATTGCCGCTTGACCCGTCGATCACCGTGGTCGCGCCTTTTTCCTGCGCTACCTTCAGCTTGGCCGGGTCGATGTCGACCGAAACGATGTTGCGGTGCCCCATCGCCTTCAGCATTTCCACGGCCATCAGGCCCAGGCCGCCGGCGCCGATCAGCAGGATGGGCGCATCGGCATCGACCGGCATGACCTTCTTGAGCGACGAATAGATAGTGAGGCCGGAACAGGCATAAGTCGCGGCCAATGCCGGATCGACATTGCCCGGATCGACCAGATACCGGGCGTGCGGCACGACCACATGACTGCCAAAGCCGCCATTGCGGACAACGCCGATGCCCTTGGGCGTGCGGCAGAAATTGTCGAGGCCGTTTTCGCAGTAATAACATTCACCACAGCCCAGCCACGGATAGACGACGCGCATGTCGCCGATTTTGACGCCGGTTGCATCCGGCCCCATCGCAACGACGCGGCCGGAAATTTCATGGCCCGGCGCGCGAGGCAGTTCGACCCCGCGGTCGGCAAGTTTCATGACCTTGCCGCCACCCATGTTGTATTCGCCCTTCCAGAAATGGAGATCGGAGTGGCAGACACCGCAATGGGCGGTTTCGACCACAACCTCTGTTCCCACAGGTTCGGGGGTTTCCAGCTCAAACTTTTCGAGCGGTGCTTTCGCCTCGGTTACCATCCAGGCTTTCATCATTCTTCTCCGTTATCGTCGAGGGGCTACGCCCTGCCGCCTTGTTTTGTCAGCTCTATCAGCTGTGGGCCATTTCCTCTTTACGCGCCGGGGAAGTCTCCGGTTTTCCGTTGATGAGAAAACCTTCGTAACCGTTGCGCGCGATTTCCCAGCAGCGTTTCTGATAAGTGTTTACACCGCCGACGTAAGGCATGAACTTTTGCGGTTTGCCTTCCACATTGGCACCGCGATACCAGCTTGCCGCCTTGTTCACGAGTGTCAGGCTGGCAACCGCATCGACATGTTCCATCCACGCGGCCTGTGCTGCCGGGTCAGCCTCGATCGTTGCAAAATCGCGTTCCTTCAGATGCGCGATACAAGCACTGATCCAGTCCATGTCATGTTCGACCGAAAGCACCATGTTACTGAATACAGAAGGACTGCCAGGGCCGGTGACGGCGAACAGGTTGGGAATGCCGGCAATGCCATATCCCATGTATGTTTCCGGCCCCTTGCCCCATTCCTCGCGCAGCGACTTGCCGGCGGTAGTCGTGATGTCGATGGCCAGAAGCGCGCCCGTTATGGCGTCGTAACCGGTCGCCATGACGAGAACATCAACGGGATAGAAGCCAGCATCAGTGCGGATGCCGTCCTTTTCGATCTGCTGGAGCTTTTCGGTCCTGAGGTCGATAAGCGAGACATTGTCCCGGTTGTAAGTTTCATAATAGTCGGTGCCGACGCAGACACGTTTGGTGCCGACCGGATATTCATAAGGCATCAGCTTTTTGGCGGTTTCCGGGTTGTCTACCGCATCTGCAATTTTTCCGCGCAGGAAATCGGAAACGAGGTTGTTGGTTTCCTCGTTTACCAGCAAGTCGCTGAAGCCATAGAGAACATTAGGCCCGCCCTTGATCCAGCGGCGTTCAAGGTCTGCAATCCGGTCTTCGGGGCGCACGGCTGCTGATGGCAGAAGCCCGTATTCGTGCAAGACGCCTGCACGCGTGTTCTTGGCCGCTTCGCGAAGTTCACGGAAGTTCTGGCGCCAGTATTCGATGCGCGCGTCGTTCCATGGCTGATTGCGTGCTGGCACGGCAAAGGCGGGTGTGCGTTGAACGACAGTGAGATGCTTTGCTTCCCTGGCCAGAAGCGGGATCATCTGGACGCCGGTTGAGCCTGTGCCGATAACCGCCACATTCTTGTCCGCCAGATCGAGATGACCTTCGGGCCATTGGACGGAGTGGACGATCTCACCTTCAAAATCACCAATGCCCGGAATGTCAGGCTTGTTGGGGATCGACAGGCAGCCCGTGGCCATGACGACATAGTGCGCGCGCATCGTGTCGCCATTTTCGCTTGTCAGCGTCCAGATCCCTGACCCGTTGTCGAACCGGGCGCTGGCAATACGCGTGTTGAACAGGATGTCTTTTTCAAGGTCCAGTTTCCGGGCGGCGAACTGGATATAACCCAGAATCTCCGATTGCGGGGCATAACGCTCGCTCCAGCGCCATTCCTGCTGCAATTCATCTGAGAATGCATAGGCGTATTCCAGGCTGTCCACGTCGCAGCGCAGGCCGGGATAGCGGTTCCAGTACCAGCAGCCGCCAACGCTGTCGCCCGCTTCCACGGCCATGACGCGAAAACCGGACTCGCGCATCTTGTGCAAACCATAGACCCCGGCAAAGCCGGTGCCTACGATGATGACATCGTATAGTTCGTCGGTGTTAACCGCCATTTTTTCGTCCTAACCCAGATTTACCCAGACAGTCTTTGCCGCAAGGAATTCGTCGATTGCGTATGGTCCGCCCTTGACGCCATACCCGCTCTGCTTGGAGCCAACGAATGTGACGGCAGGGTCTGTCACGCCATAGCAATTGGTCCAGACCATGCCTGTGCGGATGGCATGGGCAACGCGGTGGACACGACCCACATCCCGGCTCCACACGCCGCCGCCAAGTCCGTAGACCGTGTCGTTGGCAAGCGCGATTGCTTCCTCTTCGGTGTCGAACGGAATGGCAGACAGGACCGGCCCGAAGATTTCCTCGCGCGCAATGGTCATCTCGTTGGTGACATCGGCATAGACGGTAGGCGGAACGAAATAGCCACCGTCTAT